>JAFEBB010000007.1 GCA_018266075.1 Deltaproteobacteria bacterium
CGAATCGAAAGATCAGACCCCTGAATTTGGTCGGAACGATGGGGTCCACCTCACCGGGCTGCGCTTGATCCAGCGGGTCACCGTGGAGCCGCCAACGCCTCTTCCGCAACTCACCATTACCCAGATCTCGGAGCACCAGCTCGTGGCGGAGTGGGACGAGCCGCACGGCACTCATGGCCAGGTGCTGGTCCTTGAGTTCGAGCAAAACAATGCACCGACCATCGAGGCGAAGGTCGGCATCACGGTCACGCCCATCGCCGTCGCGCCAACTGGATCGGATGCGAACGCAGGAACGACGTCGGCGCCACTGCGCACGCTCACCGCAGCGTTCGCCGTGGCTTCTTCGCACGATCTCGTCACGCTCCCAGCCGGTGACTACCCCGCGAGCCTCGAGAGCGTTCCACGCTTGGCGGATCCCACCGATGCGGGCTCGTACCCGTGCAACGTCCCTGTGGACGTGGCGCTGAGCGGACCGTCGCCGACGACCAAAGCGAGGATCTTCGACGACCTGGATGCAGGCGGTGCGCCGCTGGTCTTGTGCGGCGGAAACAAAGTCAGCAACGTCGAGGTCGACGGCTTCGATGTGGGAATTGCCGTTGTTGGCAACGGCGACGGCTTCACGACCCAGGAACTCGACGATATCGACATCACCGGTGCTCGAAACGCAGGTCTTTACGCTCAGGCGTTCGCGAGCGGGCACGATGTGACCGTCGAGTCCTGTGGAGCGGGAGCAGTGGTTGCGCGAGCGAGCGGTATGCAGTGTGGGCTCAGACTTTCTAATGCTGTCTTCGATGACAACCTGGGGTGCGGAATCGTCATCGGACCCGGCTGCGACGTTGTCCTGGGCGGCGAGGTGAAGAGAAACGGCGCCGCAAGCGATGGCGGCTTGCCAGGCGTGCTTTTGAAAAACGGTATCTTCGACCCGCAGGCCGCGGTCGATATTGAAGACAACGTGGGCGATGGAATCGACGCCTTTGGACCGAACCCAGAATTGCATTCTGCAGGTACCATCTCTGGAAACCGGAATGGCATTTGGTACGCAGCCGATGGCGGCCCGTCGCTCCAGCTCATGGGCACCGCCATCACCGGGAATCGTGAGGTAGGACTTCGACTCAGCGGTCCCGTGCGCTCGGTCGTATGGGGAAATACGACTGAGATCGACCCGCAGCCGATTGCGGGCAACAGAGTCAACGTCCAGGTCGACCCCGACTTTCATGGAACTGTCGAGTTCGTCCGCACGATTCACTTCGACCCGAACGATGGCGGAGCCTTCCCCGACGCCGACGCATCCGGCCACGAGCGTCGCAATTGGAGCCTCAACGGCCAGCTGCTCATCGACGACGCGGGCTATACCACCGGCCCCTTCGACTGGGACGCAGGCGCGGGCGAAGGGCCGTACAATTACAGGCTCTTGTCGGATGCCGGTCGGATCAAGTTCGACTGAACGCTGTCTCTGCAAAGCGGCCTGTTGCGCGAGTCACCGACGCGAATCCGCAGCATCGCATTTGCATTCGAGCCATCTCCCGCGCGAGTCCATCGCCAAGCGGTCGCAAGGTGGCTTTGCCTGGCTTCGTTTTCCACATGCCTGAGAGTTACTTCTTCGCTTCGTACTGCAGCACCATCGCGCCCGACTTGAACTCCATCCGATTCACGAGCTTCAGGTCGACGTACCTGGACAATCCCGCGAACAGCGTCGGCCCATGGCCCGCGATTCTGGGGTGCACGATGAACTCGTACTCGTCGATCAATCCCAGCTCGGCCAGCGCCTTCGGGAGCGTCACGCCACCGACGAAGAGGCCGTTCCCGGGCTGCTGCTTGAGCTCTTGAACGGCCTTCGCGAGATCTCCGCGCACGAGCTCCGCGTTCCAATCGACGCTCTTCAGCGTGCTCGAGACCACGTACTTCTTGGCCGCGTTGATGGTGCGAGCGAAGGGCTTCATCCAATCCGGTAGCGCGGCCACGTTCTCCGGCGGCCGAAACGCCGACTCCATCATTTCGTAGATCACGCGGCCAAAGAGCAGCGCATCCGCGCGCGCGATGCCCTCGGTCGCATGGCGGTGCAACTCCTCGTCCGGGGCGATGCCGGCGCGGTGATCAACGCAGCCGTCGAGGGTGACGTTGATGGAGTAGCGAAGGGGGCGCATGGCGGGAGAGTAGCAAGACGCGCACCGATGAATCGGGAGCCCGCGGCTCCAAGGCTGGACGCGCTCGCCGTTCAAGCATGGCGGTGCGGGTCAGCATTCTGGCGGACCAGGTCACGTTTCTTGCGCGGGCGCGCGGTAGCTCTTGGTGTGTCCTCCACCGGAGCCTCGAATGCGCCCGATCGCCGATGCCCTGTTCGTGCTCACCTCTTACGTCGTCCTCGCGCTGGGAGGCGCCCGCCTCCTCGCGCGCGCGGGCTTCTCCACCCGGCGCGGTGTCGATAATCGGCCGCGCCGGCCGGTGCTCCTGTTGGCCGCCGCGATCAACCTGGTGATCCTCGCGGTGGTGGTGGGCGAGCACCTTCTCTTCGGCGGAGCGCTGGCGGATCTCGGATTGCGCGTCGAGGGCCGGGAGGTCCTGCTCGCCGCGTTCGCTGCAGCTGCCACAGGGAGCGGCGCAGTCCTGGTGAGCCGCGGCCGCGCCATTGCCACCCCGCACCTGGCTGGCGCTGGCGCGACCGTGGTGGCGACGCTCGCGTGCGCCGCGCTGATGGAGGAGGTGCTCTTCCGTGGGATCCTCCTCGCCGACCTGCGCGGGCTCGGCGTGATGGGCGCGGTGATCGTCTCCTCGCTGGTCTTCGCGGCGGTGCATGCGCTCACCAACGAGGTGAGCTGGACGTCCCTCGCCGGCTGGCTCATCGGCGGCGTCTCGCTCGCGGGCTGCTTTCTCCTCTCGGGCTCGCTCGCCGTGGCCGTGGCGGCGCACCTGGCGCGAAACCTGGGGAACGTGTTCGTGGTGCAGCCGGCGCTCGAGGGCGAGAACCCCCACCCACACCGGAAGGAGCTGCGCCTGGCCTACTACCTATCGACGGCGCTCGCGGCCACCGCCGTCGCCGCGCTCGCCCTCACCTGAGAGCTCGTGCGCCCGCCGAATCTTCGCCGGGGTCCTGCCCGTCCAGCGCTTGAAGGCGCGGTGGAACGCGCTGGGCTCCGAGAACCCGAGCAGGAACGCCACCTCTCCCACCGAAAGTCGATCGCTGGCCAGGTAGCGCAGCGCAAGCTCGTGGCGGACCTCGTCGAGCAACCGCAAAAAGGAGGTGCCCTCGGCCGTGAGGCGTCGGCTCAAGGTGCGCTCGCTCATCGCGAGCTGCCGGGCCAGCTCGCGAGCCGTCGGCGCCTGGCCACGGAGTCCGGCCACCAGGAGGCTGCGGACGCGCCCGGCCAGGTCGGGGGCGGTGGGCGTGGCCTCGAGCAGCGCGTGAGCCTGCGCTTCGAAGAAGCTCGCGAGGCCGGGATGGCCGTGTCGCGACGGCAGGGTGAGCCAAGCCTTCGGGAACACCAGCTCGTGGCGTTCGGCCCCGAAGACCAGCGGCGCCCGGAAGAACCCCGCCAGCGCGCTCACGTCGGCCGGCGACGCGTGGGCGAAGCGAACCTCCAGCGGGGTGAGCGCCTCGCCGGTGATCTCGCGCAACGCGCCCAGGTACTCGGCCAGGCCCAGCTCCACCAGCGCGCGTGCACCGACCGGGAACTGCCGGGCCTCGGGGACCGCACGGCGCACCAGCCGGCAGGGATCGCGTCCCGCCTCGAGCGTGTAGGCGTCGGAGGCAAAGAGCACGCGCCGGTAGCGCAGGCTTCGCTCGAGCGCGGCACCGAGGTCTGGCGCGGTGAGGCAGACGAAGCCAAGCACGCCCAGGGCGTCGATGCGAAGGCGCGCGGCGGCCCGGACCGCAAAGCCCTCGCCTCGGTCGGCCACGCCATGCTCGAGGAGGCGCAGCACCACCTCCGGGGCGCGCGCAGCGCTCGCCTGCGCGGGTGCACCTGGATCGAGCCCCAGCTCGCGCAGGATGCGGTCCGGGTCGAGACCCTCGGCGCGGAGCGCGCCGGGCAGCGGCGCGTACGATTCGATGTTGGAGATCAGGGTGTCGTTCCCGAACGGTGTCGAGCGAAGCGCGCGGGTTCCGTCTCGGGCGCGCCTCGTAGGAGTGATGGTGCCAGGGACCTCGGCGCGCGGGGACCTGGATGCTCCCGAGCTCGCGCCGGTGGTTCTCCAGCCCAGGTGGCCGTGGGCCTCTTGCGCCATGTGCCCAACCGACGCCCGCGACCGGAAGGTCCCATTGATTCAGCCTCTACGATTGAGCTCTACGCGATGATCAACGTCGGCATTTCAAGGATGGCCGTGCTCCGTGCGGCTCTGGCGAGTCCCATCGGGCGGCTGGGAACGCTCGCGCTCGCCATCCCGGTCTACATCTACCTGCCGGATCTCCTCTTCCGGGGCTCCGGCCTGCTGGTCCTCGGGGCAGTGGTGCTCCTTCACGCCCGCTTCGTGGACGGCACGATCGAGCCGGTCGGCTTCACGCGGCCCGCGGTCCTCGGCCGCAGCCTGCGCCGAGGCTTCGTCGCCGCCCTTGCGCTCTACGCGCTCATGAAGTTCCTCGTGAACCCGGTCCTGCATCACCTCACCCACCAGGCGGCAGACCTCAGCCGGCTCGATGCGCTGCGAGGCAACGTGCCCGCGGTGCTGCAATTCCTCCTGGAGGTCTGGACGACCGCCGCCGTGGGCGAGGAGGTGCTCTTCCGGGGCTTCGCGATCCGGCAGGTGACGGCGGCGCTGGGAGACTCCGTCCCAGCACGCGCATTGGCCGTGATCGTCTCGTCGGTCCTTTTCGGTCTGGCGCATGCGTATCAAGGTCTGACCGGGGTGCTCAGCACGGGCCTCACCGGAATGCTGCTGGCACTGCTCTTTCTGAGCGGTCGGCGCAGCCTATGGACGAACATCTTCGCGCACGGTTTCGTCGACACGGTGAGCATCCTGGTCATCTTCGCCAGCCTGGACCTGCGTCTGACCCGGCTCTGATTCGGAGCCGCGACGACAGCAGACCCCCAACTGCTGCGGATGTTCAGGCGAGCGCCTGTTTGGCGGCGCGGGTCAGCAATTTGGCGGCGCGAGTCACGTTGCCTGCGCGAGCGGGCGATATGGATCGGTGGTCTCAACGCGCCGGCGGTGAGGTCCTGGGGGAACCCCTCTGTCCGCCGGCGAGGCAACCGGAATCGGCTCGCATCCCGCGAGCGACCGCCGGCCCCGACCTGGACCATGACCCGAACCTGTTCCCCCTGCCTGGTAGCGCTCGCGGCGGCTCTCCTCGCCGCCTGCTCTGGATCCACCTCCACCGTTGGCAGCACCGGCTCGCACGGCGCCGCCTCGTCCGCCGGTAGCGTGGGCTCGTCCAACGCCACCGCCGCAGGCGGCTCGGGCTCCACGGGAAGGACGGGGGCGGGCTCGACCAGCTCCGGCTCCTCCGGCTCGGGATCGACGGGCGCAGGCTCCACGAGCTCGGGCTCGAGCGGGTCGGGCTCGAGCGGGTCGGGCTCGAGCGGGTCGGCCTCGAGCGGCTCCACCGGCTCTGCCTCGAGCGGCTCCGGCAGCTCGGGCTCCAGCGGCTCGGGCTCGAGTGGCTCCTCGGGCTCGGGCTCCACCGGCGGCGCGAACACCGGCGACTTCTTCAGCTGCGGCTGCCTCGCCCCCTCGCCGTATTGCGATCCCCAGGGCAGCGGCTACTGCGTGCAGTGTCTGAGCGACGCCGACTGCGCCACCCCGACGCCGCGCTGCGCTCCCACGAACAGCTGCGTGGGGTGTCTGGGCGACCCGGACTGCGCCTCCGGGCAGGTCTGCGATCCCAACCTCAACCAGTGCATCGACGACTGCCGGTCGGCGGGCTGCGATTCGAACTTCAGCTGCGACACCGCGACGGGCCGGTGCGCGTGGGGCTGCCGTGCCGACAAGGAGTGCAGCCCGCAGTTCCCCTTCTGCAGCGGCTCCGATGGCGGGCTGGGGCACTGCTTCGGCTGCCGAAGCGATGCGGACTGCCCGGTGTGGACGCCCGGGTGCTCGGCCGGTGACGCGGGCGAAGGGAGCTGCGGCAGCGCCCTGAGCCAAGCCGACTGCCCGGCGCCGCTCACCTACGACGCGAGCTTCGGCGCCTGCGTCTGCGACCCCGCCAACGACCTCTGCGGCCAGCTCTCGCCGCTCACCCCGAAGTGCGTGCTCACCCCCATCACCCAAATGCCCCAGTGCGGCTGCAGCGTGAACAGCGACTGCGCGGCCGGTGAGTTCTGCGATCTCTCCGACTTCTCCTACCTCGGTGCAGCCGGGGTGTGCGTCACAGGCTGCGACACCGACGGCGGGCTGGCCGGCCACACCTGCGAGCAGCTCTCGACCTCCATCCCGCTCACCTGCAATCCCGCCCGGGGCCGGTGCTCCTCGTGCATGAGCAACACCGACTGCCAGGACCCGCGGCTCGGGGGGCCCGATCGCCCGATCTGCATTCCGGGCGGGGGCTACCAGGGCGGCGGCACCTGCGGCTGCCAGGTGGACACCGACTGCCCTGGCGGGGAGATCTGCGAGACCTCGATCATCTCGACCGGGCAGTGCGTGGCGAGCTGCAACGCCCCGGGCGGCCCGGACTGCCTGGACGTGGCGGCGACCAACGGGAGCGAGGCCTACTTCTGCGATTCCACGACCGGCCACTGCGTGCCCTGCAGCAGCGACGGAGAATGTCAGGGTCTCTTTGGACAGGTGAAGCCGGTCTGCGTGGGAGCGAGCACCGGCGCCGGCGAGTGCGGCTGCAGCACCAGCGCCGACTGCGATCCAGGCTCGGTTTGCCAGACAGCCGGTGGCGCCTTCGGGGCGGGGGCCTGCGCGCCCCGATGCGATGTCGCCGACGGCGGCGCGGACTACTGCACGGCCATCTCGGCCGGCTCGGCCACCGAGTGCAACGGCCTGGGACAGTGCGCGGTGTGCCTCACCGATCAGGACTGCGCGTTCAACGTGGACGGCAAGAACTACTGCGAGGTCGAGTCGGGCGGCTGCGTGTTGTGCACGTCGTACAACCAGTGTCGACAGGGTGCGCCCGGCTGTCTGAGCGATGTGGGCTGCGGCTTCTGCCACAGCGACGCCAACTGCGCTCCAGCCGCGCACTGCGACGCCAACACCGGGGTGTGTCGCTATCCCTGCCAGGTGAGCTTCGGCCAGACGGGTGGGGTGGCCTGTCCGCAGGGGCAGCCGTTCTGCAATGCGCTCGAGGGGACCTGCTTCGAGTGCCGGATCGACACGGACTGCAAGGAGCCGGGGCACACCCTGTCGGCCTGCAACACCGCGAACAACCAGTGCGTCTACGGCGGCTGAGCCCGCCGTCTGGCCATGGCAGCTCTCGAGGGACGATATCGTCCTGGCTCTTCAGGCGGGAACGGAAACGCGCTCTTTGGGCAAGGGAACTTGTCCAGACGATGCTCCAGCGGGAGCGACGCTCCCGCCGGAGAGCTACGAGCGTCACGATCAGCTGGTCGAGCCGCTCGGCGTCGAGCCGTTCGCCGCGGCGCCGTTGGTCGAAGCCGCCGGGGCCGGGGCTGCCGCCTTGGCGGGAGTCTTCACGAGGGCCGCCGGGGTGGTCGTGTCGCCCTTCGCCTTCGGGCCGCCACCGGGGTAGGTGGCCGTCCACCAGTCCACCAGGTCATTGAGGCCCTCCGCGAGGCTGGGATACTCGGCCTGGAGCTCGGCGATGTCTCGCATGATCAGCGACGCCGCGTTCGCGAGGCGCACGAGCGCCGGCGCGGTAATCTGGTCGGCCATGGCCGCGCCGTGGACGAAGCGCGCGGCCACGCTCAGGCCCTCCTGGCAGAGCTCGGCGTCGTGGAGGATCTGCTCGGACTTGAGGCGGACGCCATAGAACTTGCGGACCTCCTCCTTGTTGAGCGTCGCGCAGGCTCGGCCGGTGAAGGCGTCGGCAACCGTGGGCAGGACGCGATCGGTGACGAGCGCCGGCAGCGGGTGGTTCTCGACGAACCGCACGTCCTCGACCCGTGGGGTGAGCGGGAGATTGGGATCGCCGTCGCGCGCGGGCGACCTCCCGATGGCCCTGTGGCCCGGCCCCTTCTTCTTGGTCTTCTGCCCACCGTTGCTGCCCAGTCGCTTCGCCATGACCTACCCCCTTGCGTTCATCGGGCTCATGCCCGAGTCCTGCGACGCTTCCGTGCGCAGGCGGGAGCAACCCTCGCAAAATGGGCCGGTCGTCCGCGTATGCCGAACGGCATAGGCGCGGTCGATCGTTGTCCTGGCGGGAGCTCCGGAAGATGTCCCGAGACTCTCGCCCGAGGTGCAGAACATCTCCGAGAGATGTCGCGAGACCTTTCAAAGGTCCGAGGACATCTTCTCGAGGTCCCCGGAGGATCTCTCGATGATCTCCGCGGAGGTGCCTGAGATGTCGAAGGCAGCTCGGAAGATCCCGCGGGACCTCACGAGGATCTCGGCGTGATCTCTCGGGGAGCCCCGGACCATCTCGCAGAGAGCCCGGCAGAGGCTCGAGAGATGTGCACGGCGCGTGGGCTCAGCTCGCGCGCATGCCCGCGACAAGCGCCAGGAGCTCGACGAACGAACGGACGCCCAGCTTGGAATGGATGCGGAGCAAGTGGGTCCTCACCGTGCCTTCCTTGCGGCCCAGCTCGCGGGCAATGGCCTCGCGAAGCAGGCCGCGATTCCGGCGCACGAGCACCTGAGTCTCGGTCGGGGTGAGCCCGTACTTCTTGGCCGCGAGGAGGGCCTGCGCGTCCCGGTCGACGACCTGGGCCAGGTCGAGGACGACGTGGAGGCCGGAGCGCGCGAGCTCCGCGATGGAGGTCACCCGGAAGCGCTCGCCTCCGCCAGCCGGCGGGATGGCCGCCTTGAGCGCCTCGAGCAGGGAAGGGCTGATGCGGCCGCGAGGGCCGGCATGGTGGTTGGTGGCGAGGAGGCGGCCGTCGCCGGCGAGGACGTACGCGGGATGAGGGACGGCGTCGAGGAAGTCCCGGAGGAACGCGACGACGGCGGCAGCGATGTCGTCGGGGCGAGGCACGGCGAGCTCCCGCGGGCCAGACGAGGACCGGAGGCCGGACCCCATGTCCGGACCCGAGGGACCGAGGAGCACAGGGCGTGCCGGGGGCTAAGTGGCGGGAAAGTGGGTGGTTCACGCGGCGTGCGAGTTGGGGGGCGATCGCGGCGACGACAGGGGTGATCGCCCCGTAATCACCTCCCGGGAGGGAGCGTTGGTTGAGCAGTCCGGAAAGGCCTCCGTTTGATCCAGAATCTAGCCGTGACTGCGGAGACCGAAACTCCGGTGCGGTGCCGCTTGCACGATCGGCTCGCGCCCTACGCGTGCTTGAGGTGCGGGAACTTCTGCTGTGGTTTTTGCTTTGAGGAGATGGCTCGCGAGCAGGTTTGTGTCTCATGCGAGAAGGCCATCGCTGCGAAGCGTGCTGACCTCGACCGCGAATCGCGCTGGACCCGAAGCGTGGCCACGGTGGCATTCGTAGAACCCGTGGCGTGCTTCGTGTTCGTCGCGCTATACGCCAATCGAATCCCGGCGTGGGTGCCGCTCTGGGGCATGGTGGCGATGGGTAGCGTGCTCCCGTTCGTCCTGGGCACCGTGGCGTTGCGGAACACGCCGAAACCGATCAACGAGAGGTGGCTTGGCGCGTCGGGCTCGCGTTTGCGCTTGCGATTGGTTGGCTTGTGATTTGGCTGCTGGTCAGGGTCGCCAGCGTTCGATGAGGTCCCCGCTCCCCTGGAGCTTCCACGCCGCGTACCTCGCGCGGCTCGACGTGGATTTGATCCACCAAGCCCTCACGCTCGAGTTGCGTTCCAAATTGACGATCACCAGGAGACCGATCAGCTCGCGCGCGTGGTCGTGAGCGGGTTGGAGCTCCTCGTCGCGCTGCCGCCGAAGCCCGACCCGACCGACAAGTGGGCAGGTGATGAGCTCCCGTGGATCGATGCAGGTCCGGGCCGAATCGAGAACGACACGACGCCACTTCCCGACGTGCCGGAAGGGTGCTTTCTGCACTACTTCTACACCCGAGGTACCTGGCAGTACTTCCACGTGTGCGGACGCGACGCAAAGCTCGGTTGGCTCGAAGCGAATCCGGTGCCGTCGAAGTCAGGACGACGCGCATCCTTCGCTCACGACGATACTCATGAACGACGCTGATCTTGCCTCGCGACCACTTCCAGCTCACGAGGACGTTGATGCTGTCGAGATACTCAAGAGCGCACTGGCATCTGACGCCTTGCCTCACCTCACGCTGGGCCCCTCATGGCGTCCGACGATCATTTTCACGCTGCAGCATCCAGGCGAAATAGTGGCCGTAATAGCCGCGGCCGACGAAGACGTCGGGTGACATTCCGTTTGGACAGAGTCGTTCGTGGCGTGCTCGGTACGCCACGCCCCGCTGGCCCCACTCGCCGTTGTCACCGTCGTAGAGCAACCCAAGCCGGATGGTGAGGCTCGCGACGTACAGACCTTCCGCGTCGTCCGAATGGGCTCCATCCGGCAGCAACCAAGCGTGGGCCTCGCGGAACATCCGGAGGGTGTCGCGGGACGCTTCCTTTGAGACGTCGAGCCCCGTCAGGGACGGCGGCTCGATGAGGAGGTAGAACGCCAGGAACATCAAGTGAAGGGCGAGCTCTCGCTCACGTTCTCCATCGAGCCAGGCACGTCGAAGAAGCTCAAATGCCTGGGGCAGTGTGCGCTCATTCCTCGGAGGCACGTGCCGGGATTCCAGTTCGATGGCTTCTTGCAGAGTGCCCATCAGCACTTGATCTTCTTCATCTCCGGATCGAACAGCGGCTTGATCGAGCACACCGCGGGATACTTCTTCCCGGCGATATCCACTTCCCACTTGCCGTCGTCGAAGTACTTCTGATCGCACACTTCGCCGGCCTCGATCATGGCGAGTCCCACGCTGCCGCCCACGGTCCAGCCGTAGCTCGCCGCGCGGATGTACCCCACGGCCTTCCCATTCCGCAGCACGGGCTCGGCGTGGAACATCAGCGGCTCGGGATCCTTCACCAGCACCTGCACGATGCGCCGCTTCAGCGGCCCCTCGGCCTTCTTCGCGAGCACTGCATCCTTGCCGATGAATCCGCCCGGCTTCTTCAGATCCACCGCGAAGCCCAGGCCGGCCTCGAGCACGGAGTCGGTGTTGTCGATGTCGTGGCCATAGTCGCGATAGCCCTTCTCCATGCGCAGGCTCGCGAGCGCCTTTAGCCCCGCGTGACGAAGCCCCACGCTCTTTCCGGCCTCCGTGATGAGGTCGTACACGTGCGTGGCCTGCTCGGTCGGAATGTAAAGCTCGTATCCCAGCTCGCCGAGGTAGGTGATGCGCACGCAGAGCGCCCGCGCGAAGCCGATGTCGATCTCCTTCGCACAGCGGAAGGGGAACGCCTCGTTGCTCAAGTCGGCGGTGGTCACCTTCTGCATGAGCTCGCGTGAACGCGGACCTTGAATGTTGATCTGCGCGTAGCCGCTGGTGACGTCCTGCACGAACGCGTGCGCGCTCTCCGGGATGTGCTTCTTCATCCAGGTCTCGGCGTGGCGATACGCCGTGTCGCTGGCCACCACCCAGTACTTCTCGTCGTTCAACTTTGTCACCGTGAGGTCGGCTTCCAACTTACCCATTGGGTTGAGCCACTGGGTGTAGGTGATCATCCCGGTCTTGTCGTCGACGTTGTTCGCCGAGATGTGGTTGAGCACCTTGCCCGCATCGCGACCCTGAACCAGGTACTTGGACATGAAGCTCATGTCCATGAGGATCACGCCCTCGCGACACGCCTTGTGCTCGCTCTCCCAGTGCTTCCACCAGTCCTGACGACCCCACGAGAGCGGCCCCGGCTCGGGCTTCTCGCCCTCGGGCGCGTACCAATCCGCGCCTTCCCAGCCCGACACGTCCTTGAAGTACGCACGCTGCGCCACCAGGCGCTCATGAATGGCCGACTTCTTCGCGCCGCGCGCCGTCTGCATCGAGCGGGACGGGTAGTGCGTCTGATAAACCATACCCAGCGATTCCACAGTGCGCGTCCGCCGGTACTCGGGGTTCGACTGGTAGACCTGCAGTCGATCGATATCCATCGCGGTCACGTCGACGTCCGGGTGACCGTTCATGATCCAGTGCGCCATCACCCGGCCCATGCCGCCGCCGGTGAGGATGCCGATCGAGTTCAGGCCCGCGCAGACGAAGTAGTTCTTGATCTCCGGCGCCTCGCCGACGACGGGCTTCAGGTCGGGCGTGAAGCTCTCCGGGCCGCAGAAGAACTTGCGGACGCCCACCTCCATCGACGCGGGCACGCGGCTCATGGCCTTCTCGACGTAGGGCCCCATGCGCTCCCAGTCGGGACGGATCTCGCCGAAGCTGAAGTCCTCGGGGATGCCGCCGATGTTCCAGGGCGCGCAGATGGGCTCGAAGAGCCCAATCATCAGACCGCCCACCTCTTCGCGGATGTAGCCGTAGGAGCCCGGGTCCTCGAGCACGGGCCAGTCGCGCGAGATGCCGGGGACCTTCTCGGTAATTAAATAGTAGTGCTCGGCGGCCTGGAGGGGGATGTTCACGCCGTTCTTCGCGCCGAGCTGTCGCGCCCACATGCCGGCGCAGTTCACGACGTACTCGCACGCGATGTCGCCGTGCGGTGTCTGCACGCCGACCACGCGGCCCTTCTCGACCTTTACGCCAATGCACGGCGTGTTCTCGAGGATGGTCACGCCTTGCATGCGCGCGCCCTTGGCCATCGACATCGTCACGTCGACGGGGTTCGCGCGGCCGTCTTCCTTCACGTAGAAGCCGGCGAGGATGTCGTCGGTCTTCGCGAGCGGGAAGAGCTCCTTCACCTGGTTCGGGCCGATCTCGTGGACGTCGACGCCGCAGTAGCGGTTGAACGCCGAGACGCGCCGGTACTCCTCGAGGCGGTCCTTGTCGCACGCGACCTCGATGAAGCCGACCGGCGAGAAGCCCGTGGCCAGGCCCGTCTCCTCCTCGAGCTTCGAGTAGAGCTTGGCCGTGTACTTGCGCATCTCCGTGCTGGTCTCGGAGGTGCTGCCGAAGGTGACCATGAGCCCCGCGGCGTGCCAGGTGGTGCCGCTGGTGAGGCGATCGCGCTCGAGGAGGACGGTGTCCTTCCAGCCGGCGTGACCCAGGTGGTACGCAATCGAGGTGCCGATGATGCCGCCGCCGATGACGACGACGCGCGCGTGCTTGGGGAGCTCGGGGACGTTCATGGGCGCGAGCATATGCGCCCTTGGGAACGTGCCCTAGCGTCGTCGACGACGGGTTCTCGGCGCTGTGCGTCACTGCGGCCCGCGCGCCGTCCGTGGTCTGATGAGGGCAGGGGGAACCATGTCCTATCTGTATGCGAAGGCGCTCGCGCCGCTCATGGCCGCATTCTTCCTGGCCACGGTGAAGCCGTTTCTCAGGGTGCTCAAGTCGGCCGTCCCGGCACCCAATCGCGAGCGTTACCTCAAGCTCGTGAACGCGCTCGGCCCGGGCTCTGATCTCGGCGCCGGACTCTTTCTGGGACTGATTCTCGCGCTCGGGACATTCGGGTTCGGCTGGTACTGGCTGCCCAACTCGACCGGCTCCAATGCGCCGACCATCGCGGCGTTGATCGCAGGACTCGTGTTCTATGCGTACTTCTTTGTCTTGATGCGGTGGCGCGCGACGCGGGCGTACCAGCACATGGAGGAAGTGATGTCTGACGAGCCCTGAACCCTCGACCCCTCGTCCCACCTGCCGGAAAGAGGGCGTCAGGTCGTTAAGCGAATTGTTAATATCGAGCAGCTGTTCGGTGAGGTAGGCCTGAAGCATGGGCGACGCGCTCATCCCTCTGGAGCAGCTCCCTGCCACCAGCGGAATTCTGCCGCTCCATAACGCGCTGCTCTTTCCCGGTGGTGTGTTGCCCGTTCGCGTCTCCAGCCAGAGCGGGATCGAGCTCTTGAAGCACGCCGTGCGCGAGGACGCCTTCCTGGTGCTTGTCGCCGAGCACGGCGCGGACGGCCTCGCCCGGTTCGGCACCCTCTCCAAGGTCACCAAGCTGTTCAAGTACCCCGATGGCTCCTACGCGGCGGAGATTCAGGGGCTCGCGGCAGTCCAGATTGGCGAGGTGACGAAGCGGGAGCCGTTCGTCGAAGCCGTCATCTCGGGCATCGAGCGCGGCGATGACGAGACGACGCCGGACGTGAAAGCGCTCGAGACTCGGCTTCGCGCGCAAATCCACACGTTGCTCGAGGCCATGAAGGCACCACCCGAGCAACGGCAACTGATCGACTCCATCCAGCGCCCCGGGCACCTCGCCGACCTCGTCATGGCCAATGTGCCCGCCTCACTGGCGCGAAAGGAGGAGTGTCTCGCGGCCACGACAGCGGCTTGGCGACTCACGCTCGCGCTGGCTGCCGTCTCGGAGGCCATCAGCCGCCTCGCTCAGGGCGCGAGGCTCGATGCCTTTCCACATGCCGAGACGCCGCGGCCGTCGCCGCCCCAGCCAGCGCCTCCGAAGCCGACGAGTTTGCCCGCGCAAACGCTCCGACAGATGTCTCTGTGGCTCGGTGCGTTCTTGGCGGTGGTGGCTCTGGAAGAAGGCGTCGTCCTCCGCCAGGAGATCAAGCGGCTCGAGGTGAAACTCGCCGATCGGAAGCACCTCGTCGAACAGCGCAAGGACTTCCACGACAACTACGACGCCGATATCGAGCTCTGGAAGCAGCACAACGCAGAGCTCTGTCCTCAGCTCGAAGCGGTCGTGCCGAAGCTCCAACTCGAGTCAGGCGCAACGGCGGCGCTCCAACCAGGGAGCGACGAGCTGGTCGTCGCAGTTCCGGGACCGGCCCTCACGAACTGGCGCCCCATCCGCCAGCTCTACGAGGCCGCGCCCGGCCTGATGATTCGTCACCTCGAGGTGAGCCCAGAAGGCTGGAAGCTGACCGCGACGACGCGCTGCCCCACGCTCAAGCATCTGCCGCGCCCCGAGCGACCGGAGTCCGTCCAGGCGCTGGTCCCCATCGAGATCGATCCCTGGGTTCCGTTGCGACGACAGGCCGAGTCGCTGGCAAAGGAGTCGAACGAGCTCGAGCCCGTCATCGATGAGATGGCGATGCTCGCGCTGCGCTCCGAGGCAATTCCCGATCTCATCGACGAGGCTCGCGACGCCGATCGAATTCGCTCCGGCGGCATCGCCGTCCTCATCCTTTGGGACGCGCTTGCGCCCATCCTGGCGACGGGGAGGGTGGAGGGCGAGCCACACGCCATCGTCATCGATGCGGAGCTCGCTCCTGGCAGGACGTTCGACGACGTTCGCCAGGCCCTCGGTAAGCGCTTCGAGTCGCAGGTCATCGAAGCCTCTGCCACGCACGTGCGAATCCAAGTTCAAAGAAGGCCCATGGATCTGTAATTGCCAATCGGGAGTGATTCGTCGCGAGCCATGTCCGCCTTCCCCGACGCCAACCACTCAGGCATCTACGACGTCGGCGACCTCCGCTTGCCGCGCGCGCTCGTGTCGCCGGGCCCGGTGCACTTCGTCCTCGGTGCGCTCGCGCGTCGGCCTGAGTCTGCCGCGCTCGACGACGAGACCGATCGCGCGCGCGTCCACCTCCGCTTGACGCTCGATGCGCCTCAGCCCGATCGCGTGCACGTCGACGCACTCCAGCGCAACGTTCGCCGCTCGTTCCGCGAGGTGCTCGCCGAGCTCCGCAAGACCGGTTGGCGCTTCGAGGCCGACGGCTTGTCGCCCTGGGTGGCCGCGATTCACGGTTCGACGTCGGCCGGGTTCGAGGACCTCGATGCCGCCGAGATGTTCGCGCGCTGCATCGTGCACTACGACGGCATCCCGCACGCGATGCCGCACCACGAGTGGGTGAAGAGGGAGTTCCGAAGCTGGAACCACGAGAGCCAGGCCAACTTCGCGCACCTCTTCATCGACTGGTACGACCGCGACTGGTACCGCGATCTCCCCGGCATCCCCGCGGCACTGGTGTGGCTCGAGTCCAAGCGACGGTTCCTCAAGCGCTGGACCGTCGAGCTTCGCGACAAGCCCGAGCCACCGAGCGACGACGCTCGACACTTCGAGCCGCGCGTCTACGCCGCGCTCGCCGAGGCCAAAGACGCGCTCGTGCGCGCCACCGAGCCGCCTCCGCCCAATCCGCAATACCCGGACTTGAACCGCAGCCTCTGGAGCGGCACGCGCCAGCAGCTGCTTGCCGAGGTCGCCGAGCTCTCCCAGGCCGCGGGACCCATTCCGTACCTCGGGCTCGACGAGGCGCAGAAGGAGCTGGGACTGCCCGGGCCCGCGCGTTGGACCTCGCAGCTCGTGCTTCGCTCGCTGAACCTCGCGCAGACCTGGACGGACCAGCGCGTCGAAGGCCGGCCCGAGCTCGATGCAGCGTTCTCGAAGCTGCAGCGCGCGGCAGAGGATGGCTTCGGATGGAGTTGGTGAGACTTGAGCCGGTCGAGGAACTCCTCGTGCAGCTGGAAATGCCGACACTGGCCCCGGAGCGACGGGTTGTATTCGCAGCCCACCGTTCGACTCAGGTAAACTGAAGGTACCTGCGGTCACGAGGCGGGCCGACCTACCCATGAACCTCGAAGCGAACGCGTCGGACGTCAAGCGCAGGGCGAAGGCGTATCCGTTCTCCGTCCTGGTGCGGCAGCACCTGGTGCTCAAGGCGAAGTTCGGCCCGCGCTATCCGAACGCGTGGCTGGTCTGGGAAGCCGGGCCGTGGCTGCCGGTTGCGGAGAACGACGGCGTCGCCAAGACGCGCTTGCCGGGCGTCTCCGAGCCGCGTCCCACGCGCACCGACCCGATGTGCTTCGACCTGATCATCGATCCCGGTCAGCGCGTGCAGGTCGGCCGCGCGCCGACGAACGACGTGGTCCTCGAGGACGCCACCATCTCCCGAAACCACCTCATCATCGAGCGCCGCGCCTCCGAGGTGTGGACCGCGATTCCCGCGCCCGGCGCCAGCACGACGGTGGTCATGGGCTCGCCGCTCGCGCCGGAAGGCATGACCCTCACGCCGGGACTCATTCTGTATCCCGGCGATCTCCTGCTGACGTTTCACAGCGCCGCGAGCTTCGAGAACCTGGTGGCGGGCGCGGCGTCGAGGCTGGCGTAGCTCAGCGCGCTCTCCCAATCATCCTCGCGATAATGCCCGCGCTGGTCGCGGCGAGCCCCGCGCAGATCAGCATCACCACCCGAAAGCCATCCACGAACGACGCCTGAACGGACTCGCGAACTGCGCGTGCGGTCGCGGAATCCAATCCGCTCGGCGCTTGAAGACCCGCGAGCTTCGTCTCCTCGCTCTGAAGCGCGCGCCGCTGCTCGGTCGACATGGGCACCGATTCGATTCTCGAATTCATCCGCGCGCCGAAGGTGCCCACCATCACCACGCCGAAGATCGCAATCGCCAGTACGCCGGCAACGCGTGAAACCGCATTGTTGATACCGGATGCCGTCCCCACGAGCTCGCGCGGGACGGAGCCCATCACCACCGTCGTCAGCGGCGCCACCGCGAGCGCCAGTCCCATCCCGAGCACCAGGATCGCGGGGAGGAAGTGGGTCCAGTAGCTCTGTCCGATGCCGGTGCGCGCGAACATCAAGAAGCCCACGGCCACCACCAGCGGACCGAGGATGAGCGGCCTGCGTGCGCCGTAGCGCGTCACCAGACCGCCGGACCAGCGCGACAACACGAACACCAACAGGATCAACGGCAGCAGCGCCGCGCCCGCTCTCGATGCGGTGTAGCCCTGTGCTTGAATCAAGTTCATCGGAAAGAAAAAGAAGAAGACGGCGATCGCCGCGTAGAGAAACAGCGTCATCGCGTTCGCGCCCGAGAAGTCACGCGAGGCGAAGAGCTTCGGCGGCACCATGGGCGAGCGCGCGCGCCGCTCCACGATGACGAATGCGCCCAGTGCGATCGCCCCCAGCACGATGGTCCCGACGACGAGCGGGTGGCTCCAGCCCAGGTTCGTCGACTCGATGAAGCCGTACACCACGCCGCCCAGACCGAGCGTGACGAGCGTCGCTCCGAGCAAGTCCAAAGAGCCGCTCGCGTGGTTGCGCGTCTCTGGAATCTTCAGGAGTGAAATGGCGATCACCGCGGCAGCGATGGGCACGTTGATGAAGAAGGCCCAGCGCCACGACGCGTGCTCCACGAGCCAGCCGCCAAGAACGGGGCCCGCCGCCGTGGTCATCGCGGTCGCGCCGGACCAGGTGCCGATGGCTTTGCCGCGTTGCTTCTCGTCGAAGGTCGCGGTGATGAGCGCCAGGCTCCCGGGGACGAGCAGCGCCGCACCCACGCCCTGGACGCTCCTCGACACAATCAACTGGGCGATGCTCCCCGCGAGCCCGCACGCCGCGGACGCGATCGCGAAGCACCCCACGCCGACCACGAAGACGATTCGAAGCCCGAGCCGATCGCCGAGCGAGCCGCCCACGAGAATCAACGCCGAGAGCAGCAAGCCGTACGACTCGACCACCCACTGCAGATCGACGACGTCGGCGTGAAACGTCGACTGCAGCGCAGGCAAGGCCACGTTGACGACGGTGCCGTCGATGAACGCGAGGCTCGAGCCGAGGATCGTCGCGGCGAGAACCCAGCTCCTCTGCGCGGGCTCGCAGCTCACTGCGGGGACCGCGCGCAGGAACGTCTCGTCGCAGGCGGGCCGCATTGGGAAATGTAGGTCCTCGCCTCTGCGTTCGGGACCCTTCGCGACGGGTGAACGAAGGGCGTCTCTCGTCTAACGTGTGGTCCACTTCACATGAGCTCACTCGACCTCCACATCCGCCTTGCTCGCCCCGAAGACGACGCCGCCATCGGCGACCTCCTGGTCGCCGCCTTCGAGACGCAGTACGCGAAGAAGTTGCCCGAGGTGAAGTACACCGACGAGCGTCGCCGTGAGCTTCGCGATGTGGCCACCAAGCGCGCGCAGGGCACGGTGCTCGTGGGAGAGCTCGGCGGCGAGGTGGTGGGCACGGTGACCGTCTATCCGCCCGGCGTGAAGCTCAGCGAAGCGTGGCGTCCGCGGATGGCCGACCTTCGTGCGCTCGGCGTGCACACCGCGCACTTTGGAAAAGGCTACGCGCAGCCGTTGCTCGATGAAGCCGAGCGCATCGCGTGGGCCTGGGACATCGACTTCATTGGCTTGCACGTTCGTCGCGGCGCACTGGGCGTCGCGCGCTTGTACGAGAAGCGCGGCTGGATTCGCGCGCCCGAGGGCGACCTGGACTTGCTGCCGCTGGGGTTCCTCGAGGCGTATGCGAAGCCGCGGCCGTGAGCCTGCTCGTCGCAGGCGACATCGAGATCAGCGGGCGGTGTAGATCTCGATCGACGTCGCCCCTGAGCCGATGACCGCCAGATCCGATCGTCCGTCGTGATCGAAGTCCGCAACGACCGCCTGCGTTGGTGAGCTCGACGTGAAGAAGGCGGCGCCAGCTCCCAGCCCGCCGTCACCCATCCCAGGAAAGACGGTGACCAGGCCCGACGTCCCGCCCGGGACGACGACATCGGCGATCCCGTCGCCGTTCAGGTCGGCGACCGTGATGCGTGCCGGGGAGCCCAGGCCACTCAGCGGAGGGTTCGACGTGGAGAACGTTCCATCCCCCGCGCCCGACAAGACCGTCAGCTCCGCGGTGTGGTTGGGCTCGTAGGCGATCACCAGGTCTGCGTGCGCGCCTGTGTCGAGCTTGCCGAGCGCCATGTCGAGAATGGTGTCCGTGTAGAGGAGGAGATCCGGACCCGCCGAGAAGCCGCCGTCGCCGTCGTAGAAGTGCGTGCGGCCCTGACCGTAGGCGCTGGACATGAAGACCACGTCGTCGCTTCCGTCTCCGTTCACGTCACCGACCGAGAAACGATCGGGCCACCAGCCTCCGCTGTAGCCCTGGGGCTCGGCGGCAACGGGTGGCGAGAATCCGCCGTCGCCGAATCCGAAGAGCACCAAGCCCTGGTAGCCCGCGGTGAAGACGAGGTCCGGGTGGCCATCGGCATTCAAATCGCCGGTGCCGATCCGGTCGGGTGCGAGTCCGTTCCACCAGAAGTTCGGTGATGCGAGTCCACCGTCGGAGAGGGCGAAGAGCGTCGCGAAGCCGGCGTCGCCCTGGAACGCCACCACGGCATCGTCCCGACCATCACCGTCCACGTCTGTGAGCACCGCGCTGGCAGGGCGATGCGTTGCAGCACCACCCGTCGCATAGAGCGGGTGGGGGCTGTACAGGAAGCCCGCATCCGGAAGGCCGAGGAACTCGTAGGCGTATGAGCTGTTCGAGCAGACGGCCATCAGATCGGGAAGTCCATCGCCGTTGATGTCACCGGTGGCCAGTTCGTTGGGCGTGCAACCCAGGCCGAGCTGGACCGCGCTGGAGAAGCCCGCCGAGGCCTGGCTCTGGCCGAGCAACACGCCGTTCTGGGTGCACGCCGCGAAGTCGAGCTTGCCGTCTCCGTCGAAGTCGCCGGTGGCCAGGCAGGTGCTCGAGGCCGGGAGATCGATGGCGAGCGGCGCCGCGAACGAGGAGCCCAGGTTCTTGAGCTCGAGCAGGCTCGAACCCGAAGTCGCCAGGAGATCCGGCAGACAGTCGCCGTCGAGGTCGAGCGTGGTGAGCCCCGAGATGGGACCACTGAGCGTCTGCACCAGCGAGAAGTTCCCGGTGCCGTCGTTGTGCAGCACCTCGAGTCCATGCGTGGTCGTCGCGAGGGCCACGTCCGGGTTGCCGTCGCCATCCCAATCGCCCACGGCCATGCCGTTCAGGTCGTACGAGAGATGCACGCCGAAGGGCGGCTGAAGCGTTCCGTCGCCCCGGCCGGCGCAGATCTCGAGGAAGCCGTTTGCAGGATTCGCGAAGAGGACGTCGGCGCGGCCATCGCCCGTCACGTCGGCGGCAGCCATGGGAACGGCGCTGTAAGCGGTGCCGCCCGATGCCGCGAGGAGGTTCGACGTGACCGAGAGACTCCCTCGGCCGTTGTTCAAGAGCACGTAGAGCACGCCGCTCCGTCCACCGAGAACCGCGAGATCTGGCGCTCCGTCACCGTTGAAGTCCGCAGCTGTGACGCTGCTTGGCCAGGTGTTCTGCGGAAAGCTCACCGAGGTGGAGATGACGAAGTTGCCGGTGCCATCGTTGAACCAGATCTGGAGCATGTCGGCATCCGGGTCCGGGAGCATGACGTCGAGGTAGCCGTCGCCGTTGACGTCGACGAGGAGCGCGCCGGTCACCTCGTAGCTCAAGGGAAGGGTTTGCATCTGGGTGAGCACGCCGCTCGCGTTGCTCAGGTACACGGCGACGCCGCCGGGATACCCGGGGATGCCCACGAGCAGGTCCGTCTTGCCGTCGTGGTTGAGATCGCCGGTGGCGAGGACCGTGGGCGCCGAGGGCGTCGCCAGATTGCTGACCGGTGTGAAGCCAGGCAGTCCGCCGTCGGCCACGGGCACGCAGGCGGGCGCACCTGTCGTCGAGCCTCCAGTGCTTCCGCTGCTCCCGGAGGAGCTCGCGGAGACCGTCGAGGACGTGCTCGCTCCGGATGAGCCGCTCCCGGAGGATGCGGAGGTGTTGCCGGTGGTGCTCGAGGAGGAGCCGCTGCCGCTCGAGGCGGCGGTCGATGTCGATGTGCTCGAGCTCGCGGTCGTGCTGCTCGAAGCGCTCGACTCCGAAGTTCCTGTCGAGCCCGTGCTCGCGCTGGCGGTGGAGCTGCCGGTGCTCGCGCCGGACGTTCCCGAACCCGTCGATGACGTCGACGGCGTCGATGACGTCGACGAGGTGGATGTCGCCGTGGCGGTGGTCGAGCTGGTGGACGTTGCGGCCGTGCCGCTGCACGCGACGAGGACGACGGATGCGACGCTGAGGAGACGGGTCTTCATCGCGCGCGCGTCCAATCGATCGTGCCGCGGCCGGAGAGCAGGTCGGGCTTGCCGTCGTGGTTCATGTCGATGAGCTGCGCGCGCATGGGGCCGTTCACGTCGGTCGAGATCGCGTAGGTGAAGATGTCGCCGGCCCCTCCGTCACCTGCGTTCATCAGTACCCGCAAGATGGAGCCGCCCTCGAAGAGGGCCGCGTCGATCTTCCCGTCGCGGTCGAAGTCTCCCACCAGCATGGCGATGGGCGAGTCTTGCTGGCTCACGAGGAGGGGCTGTGCGGCGCCGAGGCTGAATTGGCCGGTGCCCGGGAAGACGTAGACACCGTACGGCGAGAGCCCGATCACGTCGAGGTGCCCGTCGCCGTTCCAGTCGCCGGCCGCGAGTTGGGTGAAGCTTCCGTACGTGAGCGGCGAGGCGGCCGCGGGCCCCGGCAAGCCCATTCCGCCGTCGGCGAGCCCGACGACCAGCTGGACCGTGCCGTCGCCGTTGCCCAGCGCGAGGTCCGGAAAGCCGTCGCCGTTGAAGTCGGCCACCGCGATCGAGGTGGGCTGATTTCCGCCCAACGTCAGGGTCGGTGCCGCAAAGCCGTTCGCCGAGCCGAGCGACACGGCGATCTCACCGTGGGAGCCGACGTTCACGAGATCGATGAAGCCATCGCCGTTCATGTCGGCGAGGGTCAGCGTGGCTGCGGTGCCGTAGGAGTCGTACGTGCCGCCATCGGCGAAGCCGCCATCGGCGAGCCCCATCCCGAGGCCGACGTTGGTGCCGCTCCAGTCGCTCATCTCCACCAGGTCGACGAAGCCATCGCGGTTCAAGTCCGCGGCGTCCACCCGGCTGGGATAGCCATTGACGTAGCCGTTGTTCGTGAGCGTGTAGCCGCCGTCGGGTTGGCTGAGGAGCACGGCGTAGGCGCCCGCGACGATCGCGACGTCGGGCACGCCGTCGCCGTTGAAGTCCGCAGCGGAGATGTTGAGGGATCCGGGTTGCGAGTTGATCTGCACGTCGGTGTCGGGAAACCCGCCAGCCTCCACGAGCGTGATGGAGAGGCCCTGGAGGTAGGGATCGGTGCAGATGATGTCGGGCACGCCATCGCCGTTCATGTCGGCGAGGAGGAGGTTGCCGTCCGGCTGCTGATCGTGGATTTCGCCCGTCGACGTGAAGCGGCCTGTGCCGTCGTTCAGCAAGACCTCAGGCGCGAGGTACTCGCCGTCGGACGCAACCAGGTCCAGCCGCCCATCTCCATTGATGTCCGCAGCCACCACGGTGGTTCGCGATACGCCGTCCAGGGTGTTCAGCGGTGCCGCGAAGGTCCCGTTGCCGTGCCCGGCGAGCATGGCGAGCCCCGTGCCCGCGTTGGCGACGTTCGGGTCGCCGTTCGCGCCGGCGAGGTCGAGGTGTCCGTCGCCGTCGAAGTCGCCCACGGCCACCGAGGCATGATGTGCGCCCACGTGCACCAGGAGCGGGTTCGCGAACGTGCCGTCGCCGTGCCCGAGCGCGACGAGCGTGCCTGCATCGAAGGTGACGACGAGGTCGAGCTTCCCATCCTCGTTGAAGTCGCCGAACGCGTAGTACGCATTGCCTTGGGAGCTGTAGGTCATCGTCTGCGGCGCGGAGAAGGTTCCGTCTCCAGCACCGAGCATCACCACGACGCTGGACGAGCCGAACGCGTTCTCGCCCGCGCCGCCCAGCAGGTCCAGGACGCCATCGCCGTTGAAGTCCGCGAGCGCGAGCTGAGAGATGCCTGCGTTGGTGAGGTTGGACTGCGTCTCCACGGGCGTGAAGTGGCCGTGGCCATCGTTGAGGAGAGCGATCGGTCCGTTGGGACCCCAGGTCACCAGGTCCGCATGCCCATCGTGGTTCAGGTCTCCGGTGGCCACGCCCACGCTCTGCAGCGCGTACACCTCCGCGCGCGTGAGCGAGCCATCGCCACCACCGAAGTAGACGATGAAGGTGTAGCCCTCCGCGGCGAGATCCATTGCGCCGTCTTCGTCGAAGTCCGCGGCCACCACCGCTCCAGGACTGGTCCCCTGCAGTCGGTAGACCAGCGGCGCGTGGAAGGGCCCCAGGCCGCCTTGCAGCGGCATCACCGTGGGCGCGAGGCCGCCGGTGCTCCCGCCCGAGCTCGAGCCGGATGACGATGAGGCGGTGAGGGTCCCCGTCGAGGCCGTGTTGGCGCCCGTGCTCCCGGTGCTCGCGGCGATTCCGCCGGAGCTCGAAGCGCTGCCGTCGGACCCTGCACCTGCGCTCGTGCTGCCCGAGCTGGTCGCCGACGAGGACGCCGAGGTGCTGGACGACGTGCTCGCGTTGGAGCCCGTCGAGCCGGTCGTGTTCGAAGAGGCGCTGGAGCTGCCGGTCGAGCCCGAGCAACCAGCGAACGCCGCGAGGATGAAGGGGAGAGCGGCTCTGCGGATGGTGATCATGGACGTGCGTTTCCTAGCGGCCCAGCAGAATGGAGGTGCGGTCATTGGGGCCGGAGACCACCAGGTCCGGAACACCATCGCCATCGATGTCGACGACCAGGAGCGAGCCGCCGGGATCCCCCAGGCCAAAGCCCGTGATGCGCTCGGGACCGAAGCCGCCATCGCCGAGCCCCAGCGCGACGCTGATGCCGGACTGGCTGCCTGCAACGAGGTCGAGGCGCCCGTCGCCGTCGAGATCGGCCAGGGTCAGCGGGCTGGTGAAAGTGACCGGGATGGAGAGCGCATCCACGTAGCCGCCATCGACCACCGCGGCCATGCTCGTCGCGTTGGTGTAGGCCGTGAAGAGCTCGGGGTTGCCATCCCCGTCGAGGTCCGCGGCGGCGGTGGGCCAGGCGCAGTTGTTCTCCGACACAGGCAGCTTTGCGACCGTCGGCCCGCCTGATGCGGCCCGAACGAGGTGAATGAAGCACTGGGTCGTGAACGGAACCTCGTCGGACACGACGAGCGTGGCCGGTCCAGGCGTTGGCGTGGTCACGGCCACGGGCCCAGCGAGGTAGCCCGCGTACTGCTCCGGCGGCACGAGCACCACGGAGGGCGCGAAGCCGCCGTCTCCGAAGCCGCGCGCCCAGTGGAAGCCGTCGTTGGACACGCCGGCAAGATCCAGGTGCCCGTCCAGATCGAGGTCGGCGGCAGCGAGGCCAGAGGGCTGGAAGTCGATGCCGCCGTCGCTCGAGACGACGGTGAAGGAGCCGTCGCCGTTCCCGTGGGCCACGTACTCGATGTAGCCGAGCTCGGTGACGACGTCCGGCACGCCGTCCTCGTCGAAGTCGCCGGCGGCCAGGACGGGCAGGTGGTTGATGTCGAAGGTGCTCAGGCCGGTATCGACGAAGGCCAACCCGCCGTCCACGAGTGTGAGCGCCGTGATGAGGTCGTTCACCCGGTTGTATTCGTCGTAGGCGTTGAGCACGACGTCGACGCGGCCGTCGCCGTTCACATCGACGGCCGCCATGGGAGTCAAGGTCGGCGTGACGTTGTAGTACGGCAGGCCCGCGTCGTACGGCACATACGTGGCCGGCGCGACGAGCCCGACGCCAGGTACGCCGAGCGAGGACAGCGCGTACGAGGTCGAGATGATGCTTCGGATGTCGACGACGTCGGCGGTGCCGTCGCCATTGAAGTCGGCGGTCACGCCGTTGGCCGCGGTGCCTGCGATGACGGTGCCCGGCACGAAGGTCCCGTCGCCCTGGCCGAAGTACGTGAAGATGCCGCTGGTGGAGAACTCGACGACGTCGAGGCGTCCGTCGCCGTCGAGATCGCCGGCAGCGAAGCTCGCGGAGAGGTCGACGGGGAAGCCCTGGCCCACGGTGAAGGTGCCGTCGCAGTTGCCGTGCATGAAGTACAGCGTCGGGATGTAGTTCGCGTCCCGAGCGAGCCCCATCACGTCGGGTCGTCCGTCGCGATCGAAGTCGCCGAGCGCCTCGGGCGTGACGTCATTGGGCGCAGCGGTGAAGTTCTGACCGAAGGTGCCGTTCGGCATGCCGAGGGCGGTGCGGAATTGATAGCCCGTGCCCCAATTGGAGAAGTGGGCGAGCACGTCGACGTGCCCGTCGCCATTCACGTCGGCGAAGAGGGCAACATCGGGGCCGGTGTTGGTGTCCGGGTGGTTGGTGAAGAAGTACTGGAACGTGCCATCGCCGTTGCCCAGGACGACGTCCGACGACTCGTCGATGATGTCGAGGTGTCCGTCGCCGTTGACGTCGGCTACGCCGACGGCTCGCGGGTTGTAGAGGATGTCGCTCAGCGGATTCGTGATGGGGCCGTCGAAGGTCCCGTCGCCGTGCCCGCGAAGGTACAAGGCGCTTCCACCATTCCCTCCCGGGCTCTCCGAGCCGACGACGAGATCGGTGTTGCCGTCCTCGTCGAGGTCGCCCATCGCGCACGAGTTTGCGACCGTCAAAGCCATCGGAGGCATCGCCACGAAGGTCCCATCGCCGTGACCGAGCAGCACCATGAGCTGCTGCGTGTAGCCGTCGGGCATCACGTAGGCCACGTCGAGGTGACCGTCTCCGTTGAGATCGCCCACACAGCGGGTGGTCGGCGGGTTCAGGCCCGAGCTCGGATCGCTCGTCAGCGTCGTCAGGATCGTCGGCCCCTGAAACACGGCGCCACCTCGCGCCGCCACGGCCGCGGGTCCCGTACCTTCCGCGTTCACGGCGCTCAGCCGAAAGGTCTGACGCGAACCGGGCGGGAAGGGTGCCGCGTACGTCGTGGCCGAAGCGCTGAGCGGGACAAGTCCGCCGTCGCCGCCGAGGTCGAGCAGATATCCCGTGATGGGTGAAGCGCCCTCCGACGTCGGCGCTTGCCACGAGAGCTGAGCCGCGCCGCCGCCCACGTGAATGGCGAGCTGCGTGGGTCGGCTCGGCAGTTGAGGAGGACCGGCATCGACCTCCACGGGCGCCACGCAAACCCCGAGCATCGGTCCTGTGGAGCCGCTGGAGCCGCTCGAGCTGCCCGTGGTTCCGGTGCCGCTCGTCGAGGCACCCGTCGTCGTTCCTGTGGCTCCCACCGAGGCGGTCATCGTGCTGGTCGACGCGCCGGTGCTGGTGCCGATGGAGCTGGTGCTGCTCGCTCCACTGGAACCGCTCGAGGTGGAGGCGCTCGCGCCCATGGCGCCAGACGTGGCGCTGGAGCTGGAGGCACCGGTCGTGCCTGCCGAGGTGCTCGATGTGGAGCTCGTCCCAGAGCCGGTGTTCGCGCTGGCACCCGTGCTCGATGAACCGCCCGAGCCGCTACAACCCAAGGTCGCTACGACGATGAACAGGGCGACCCACAGCTTCCCGACCACGATTCCTCCAACGCCAGAGTTCCCGTTCTATCCCACTTTCTGGCGCCCGCGGAGGTGGCGTGATGGAAGGTGAGGGCGCTCGAGTGCGAGATCGGCCAGCGGGTTCAGCGCGGGTACCTGGCCACCTCCTTCTTCGCGACCTCAGCCGTATGGATGTCGGTCTGGTACGTGTCGAAGGTCGAAGTCGGCACCTTCGTTGTGAAGCTGGACGCACCCGAGCCAGCGGCCGTCACGGCGAACGAGCAACGTCATCGAAGTCGCGTGGAAAGCGGATGCCAGAGGTGAGGCTGGTGGTCGGCCATGTCTCACCTGCGCTGACTTTCGCGCAGCTCATTCCCCAATCGCGCAACGAGCTCGGCCGCAGGAAGTGATCGCGCGAGCGGCGCGCCTTGTCCCGCCCACTGCGCACCAAAGCCGAACTCGCCCTTCGCTTTGGCCGCCGCGTGCAGCGCCTTCCCGGCGTCGTACGCGATGGGATACTCGGGAATTTGATTGTCGGATATGGCGGCGCCCAGCTTGGTGAAGTGATTCTGCAGACATCGGGCAGGTCGGCCGGAAACGGCGCGTGTCATGACGGTGTGATTCGCCGCGTCGCTCGTGAGCGCCGCGCGATACCCGGCGTCGGCAGTGGACTCGGGGCAATTGATGAAGGCAGTCCCGAGCTGGGCCGCCGCGGCGCCGAGACGCAACATCGAATCGATCCCCGCGCCATCCATGATTCCGCCCGCGGCGATGACAGGAATGTCGAGCTCGCGGACGAGCAGGCGCGTGAGCGCGGTCGTGCCCAGGCAATCGTCGGGCGCGTTGGGATCGAACACGCCGCGATGTCCGCCGGCTTCGTAGCCTTGCGCAACGACCGCGTCGACACCCGCATTCGCTGCGGCGCGGCCCTCTTCCATGCTCGTCGCCGAAGCGAGCAGCACGATTCCCGCCTTTCGAAGCGCGGCGATGCGGTCAGAGGAGGGGAGGCCGAAGTGGAAGCTCACGACGGACGGCCTCTCGGCGACGAACATCTCCAGCATGGCGTCGTCTTCGAGGAAGCTCCGGTAGATCTCGCGGAGCTGCGCGGGTGGCTTGACGCCAAAGCGTTCGAACTGCGGGCGAAGCTGCTCGAGCCAAGCCGCCTCGACGCTCGCGTTCGCCTTCGCTGGCCGATGGCAGAACACGTTCACGTTGAACGACCGCCTCGTGCGCTCGCGCGTCGCGGCGATCATCTTTCGCGCGCCCTCGGCGTCGGTCGCGCCCACGCCAATGGAACCGAGCGCACCGGCGTTCGAGACCGCGGCCGCCATGGCAGGCGTGGAGACGCCGGCCATGGGAGCCTGGATGATCGGAAGGTCGATGCCGAGCTTCTCGCGGAGAGTCATGGCTGCTTCGCGCACGACTTCAAATCCTTGTGCTTTTGATTCTTCTTCACGTCGGCCTCATCGACCTGGCAATGCTTGAGCGTGTCGTGACAGTAGGTTTCGGCAGGCAGGTAGTGGTTGCTGCCTCCGAGCGGCCGGTAGGAGAGGCACCACACCGTGTGCTTCTCGACGCACGGACGAATGTAGTTGGCGGCGTTCTGATCCGTGCTCTGGACCAGGCCGTTGCAATCGTCCTCGGTGGGCCGGCACTGCAGCCAGAAGCCGAGGTGACAGGGCCCGGTGGGACACCACCAAGTCTTGTTGGGCTTGTTTGGCTTGTCGGGCTTGTCGGTCGCGCCCGTCGCGAGCAGTGCAATGAGGATGACGTGCATGCTCGCCAGAGTAGCTCAACGGCCCGGCGCGCTCCGAAAAGAGCAACGCACGGGCCATTGGTAATTACCAGATTTGAATCTTCGCTTCTGGGAACCACGCCTGAAGCTGCGCCTTCACCTCGGGCAGGATCCCGAACGCGCCCTTGGGATCCTGGCTGAGGTTTCCGCGAATGACCTCCAGCTTCTTCAACTTGCGGATGCTCTCGGGCACGGTGCGAATGGCCGTCGAGTGCAGCCCGAGCACCTTCAAGTTTACGAGGTCGCCGATGCTCTCGGGGAGCGCGTTGGCCTGGTTTGCGTTGGTGAGGTCGAGCTCCTCGAGCCCGGTGAGCAGACCCACCTCCTCGGGGATCGGCAGACGCTGCATCCCCTTGTGCAAGAGGTCGTAGTTCTGCTGCAGCGTGAGCCGGCGCACGCCACGCAGCTCCTTCAACGACGCCGGAAAGCGCTCCCTCAGCGACAGCGTCAACGACTGCAGCCTGGGCAGCTTCGCGAGCACGGAGATGACCTGCTCCAGGTCGAGCAGCTCATTGCCCAGGTCGAGTGCCTCGAGTGACCGCAGCCCCGAGAAATTCTCCGCGAGCGTCTTGAGCTTGGTGTGCCCAAGCCGCAGCACTCTCAGCGCGCCGAGCTCGCCGAAGCTCTCGGGTAGCTTCGCGAGCGCGGTGTCGTTGAGCGTGAGGTTCTCGAGCTTCGACAGCGCGCCGAAGTTGTCTGGGAGCCGCCAGAGTCCCGAGCAGTACGACGCGAAGAGCTTCTTCAAGTTCCCGAGCCGACCGACTACCTCGGGCAGCTCGGTCACGTCATACGAATAGTAAATCGACAGCTCTTCCAACTTCGTCAGTTGGTCGAGCGTGTCCGGCAGCGAGGTCCAGTGGTTGTAGTTGAAGCGCAGCTTGCGCAGCTCGGTGAGCCGCGAGAGCTCCTTGGGAAGCTCGGTGAGCGGGGACATCGACAGATCGAGCGTGCGCAGCTCGCGCAACTCGAGAATCGGCCGCGGGAACTCCTTCAGTTGGGAGCGCGAGAGCACGAGCTTCTTCAGCCGCGGGCTGTCGAGCACCGCAGGTGGAAGCGCGGTGACCTGGTGCCCGTCGTAGTTGAGAATGGTCACGTCTTTGATCTTGGGCGGCTCGGACTGGCTTGGATTGAGCGCCGCGAGGTCGTCGTCGAGCCAGCCGTCGATCCACTCGAGGAAGGAGAGCTGCTTTCCGTCGCGATGAATCGGGCTGAGGTACTCGCCGACGAACCACACCGTCCCCGCCTGCTCGCCGTTCACCACGAGCGCGTACGACCAGCCGCAGCCGTAGTCGCAGAGGAAGACGAGGCCGGGGCAGGGCTCGGGCACCTCGGGATAGACGATCTCGTCGTCGTCGCCGTTCTCGATGCACGTGCGCCAGTGCTCGAGGAACGCGCGCGTGGCCGCGTTGTCGAGGGGAAAGGGCCGCGAGAGCGGATCGTCGAGCTTGCCCGCGAAGCCCTTCGCCTGCTCGGTGCCCTCCTCGAGCGAGTAGAGGCCGTAGAACGGCCCCGCGCCGCCGTCGGCGACCTCGAGCAGGTACTGGCGATAGTCGGTGGGGAGCTTCACGCCGTGGCGCTTCTCGAAGTCGGCGAGCGCTGACTCCTTCGCCACCGCATTCAGTTGATGCTGGTGCTTGCTCGCGCCAAAGCGCTGCTTCTGGGGATCGAGCTTGCCGAGCTGCTCGAGCTTCTGGCGAATGGTCTGTAGAGAAATCACGGTGTCCTCCGCGCCTGTGAGCGTAGCAGGACGCGCGGGTTCATCCCCCCATGACATGGCCCGCGCGCGCGGCCTCGAACGGACTAGAGTGCGAACACCCACGACTGGGGCAACGCGTGATCCGCTCTGCGACTCTCGTTTTGATCATCCTCGGTGCGGTCTTGATCGGTTGCGGCAGCAAGGCGACCTGCAGCCCGCTCAACTGCGCTGGATGTTGCGATGCCACGGGTGCGTGCGTGCCCTCGTCGGATTCGCAGTGCGGAGCCAACGGCGTGTCGTGCTTCGCGTGTGCGGCGGGCCAGCATTGTGCTCTCGGCGCCTGCACGACGAGCTCGTCGAGCGGATCCTCGAGTGGATCCGCGAGCGGCTCATCGAGCGGCGGCAGCTCGGGGAGCACCGGCTCGAGCAGCGGCACCACCGGGACGACTGGCGTGACGAACGCCGCGAGCACCGCCAGCTCGGGCTCGGGCGGAAGCACGGGAGGCGTCTTTTGCCGCGCCGACTCGGACTGCCCGCTCGGGGAAGTGTGCAATGTCAGCAATGGAATCTGCATGACCAGCTGCACACAAGGCAGCGACTGCCCGAATACCGAGAAGACCTGCGCGGCGATCAGCGGCGCCCCGGGCGACGTCTGCCAGTGCGCAACCGACGCGCTCTGCGGGACCGGCTTCGTTTGCAACACGTTCGATCTCGTTTGTCAGCAGAAGTGCTTCCAGGATTCGAACTGCGTGAACTACGCGGACGCGCGCCACTGCGACCTCCCGAGCGGCCAGTGCGCCCCGGTCTCATCGACGAATGATGCGGGCCACTGACTTCACAAGAAGCAACCGCGACCTGCGGGAGAACCAAACATGATCAAGCTCATCGAACGTCCTTCTGTCATCGAGTCCTCGGGCAACAAGCCCAAGCGGATTGAAGAGTACGTGGGCCGCGTGAACTCGGGCACCAGCGCGGCGAGCGTCGCGCGCATGGTGAGTCCGGCGGGTTGGGTCGAGCCCGGGCAGACTCCTGAGTTTGACGAATACACCCTCGTCCTGCGCGGGATGCTGCGCGTGGAGACGAAGTCGGGAACGCACGACGTCCAGGAGGGACAGGCGATCATCACCGGTGCCGGCGAGTGGGTGCGCTACTCGACGCCGGAGGGCGCGGAGTACGTGGCCGTGTGCTTGCCCGCGTTCTCGCCCGCGACGGTGCACCGCGACGCGTGACCAGATCTATTTTCTAAACAATCCGGTGATGCCGGTGGCGCGCATCATCTCCAGGAGGTCGCGCGGCCCGAGCGTGGGGAACCCGGCCAGCGCGCGCGGCTCCCACGTGGGCTCGAACTTGTTCTTCCACTGGTACAGCCCCTGGACGTCGTAGTGGTGCGCCACGAGCTTGCCCAACCTCGGCGCCAGTGAGGCGAGCGCGCGGTTCACGGGCCCGAAGCGATCCCAGCCGATGATCTGCTCGCCGTCGTCGCGGGGCATCACCATGGGCACGTCGCCGAGGTTGAGCGCCTTCGCGCCCTCCTTGCGCAGCAGCTCGGCCACCTCGACCACGAGGTGCTCCATGGTTCCTTGCGGCGCTTCGGGATGCCGCACCAGGAGCTCCACGTGCCACGACGCGGGGCCGTAGCGGGTGAGCGTGAGCAGCCCGACCCAGCTCTTCGTCGCGTTCGACTCGGCTGCGAAGACGCGGGCCGCGCTCGAGGGCAGGGTGCGGTAGGCGTAGAGGATGCGCGGCTCGGCGGTGCCGCGTACGGCCGCGAGCAGCGCCTCGGCCGAAGCATCGGTGCTCGCGTCGCGCGGCACCTCGCGAATCGCGACCTCCTTCGCGCCCTTCTTGGCCAGGTTTCGCGCCTTGTGCGGGGCCTTGTAGCCCTCGAGATCGATGCGCGCGGAGTGGCTGAGCACCACCGACTGCCCGCCGGCGGACTCGATGTCGTTCGCCAATTCGGCCGAGCAACCCTTGAGCACCACGCCCCGGCGATCGAGGTTGCGCAGTCGTTCGCAGAGCGCGCCGAGCGTGGGCATGGCGTCGATATCGGCGCAGTGCAGGAAGGTCTTGCCGTGGGGCAGGGCGACGCTGTGCAGCGCCTCGTTCCCGGGGCGCAGGCACCAGCCCAGCGGCAGCTCGGGCAGCACGGCGGCGGGTGGGTGGAGGGCGCGCACCATGACGATGCTCCTCGCTTCGGCGCACGATTCTATGACGGTTCAAATCGCGAATGCGGCGTCGTGGTTTGCCGCGTGGTCGTCGGCGGCTATCCGCCGGGGTCGACATCCCCGTCATTGGCGCTGCACCTCGGGCGCGGTGGCGCCGCGGCTCAAGTTCGGCGGGCGCGGCGAGCCCGCGAGCTTCATCGGAGGGCTCCTTGAGAATTCACAACCAGGGACCAGGAACCAGGAGCCCATTTCGGTTTCTCGAGCGCAGATTGCGAGCGAGAGCTAATCATTCGCGCTCGTCACTCCGGAGAACCCATGCGCTACAACCCACTCGGTCGCACCGGCCTGTTCGTCTCGGAGCTCTGCCTCGGCGCCATGACCTTCGGCGGCAAGGGCATGTGGCAAGCCATCGGCCAGCTCGGGAACCAGGAGGTCGAGCAGCTCATCGGCACCGCGTTCGACTCGGGCATCAACTTCATCGACACCGCCGACGTGTACTCCGAGGGCGACTCCGAGAAGCTCGTGGGCGCCGCGCTCAAGTCGCTGAACCGACCGCGCGAGCAGGTCGTGGTGGCCACCAAGGTGCGCGGCCGCGTGGGCCCGGGCGTGAACCAGGTGGGCCTCTCACGCGGCCACATCCTGGCGAGCATCGACAACAGCCTCCAGCGCCTCGGCCTCGACTACGTCGACCTGTACCAGATCCACGGGTACGACAACGCCACGCCCATCACCGAGACGGTGCGCGCGCTCGACGACGTGGTGCGCTCGGGCAAGGCCCGCTACGTGGGCTTCAGCAACCTGCCCGCGTGGACGGCCGCCAAGGCCATCACCTTCGCCGAGGAGAACGGGCTCGCCCGCTTCCAGAGCGCGCAGGTCTACTACTCGATCGCCGGCCGAGACATCGAGCGCGAGATCGCGCCGCTGAGCGCTGCCGAGGGCGTGGCCATCCTGCCCTGGAGCCCGCTCGCCGGCGGCCTGCTCTCGGGCAAGTTCGACCCCAGCAAGAAGGGCCCGGCCGACGCGCGCCGCAGCAACTTCGACTTCCCGCCCGTGAACATGGAGCGCCTGCCGCGCGTGCTCGACGCCCTCCGCGACGTGGCCAAGGCGCAGAACGTCTCGGTCGCGCGTGTGGCGCTGGCCTGGCAGCTCACCAAGCCGTTCGTCACCAGCATCATCGTGGGCGCGAAGAAGAAGGAGCAGCTCGTCGACAACATCGCGGCCACGGAGCTCGAGCTCACCGCCGAGCAGCTCAAGACGCTCGACGACGCCAGCTCGCTGCCCGCGGAGTACCCGGGCTGGATGGTCGACTTCCAGAACGGCCGTGATCCGCGCGGGCAGGGCAAGATGCCCACCGAAGCCGAGATTCGCGCGGCGTTCGAGAAGGCCAGGTAACGCTGCTACTTCACGCAGATCACGCACTCGGTGTGCGAGGTGGTCGTGCCGTTGGTGCTGCTGTTCGCGACCCACGTCGGGTTCGCGCCAGGGTTGGTGCTCGTGCCGGCCGTGGACAGCGCCGAGAAGGCCGTGAGCTCGTTGATGCGCGTGTCCGGGCCGAAGCAGGCATATGCGGGCGACTGCACGGCCGTCAGACTCTGGGTGTACGAGAAGAACGCCGTACCCGTGAGCGCCGTCGTCCAGCCCGTCGGACAGGTGTTCGTGCCGATGAGCGTCAGCTCGCTCACCGAGCTGCCCGTGACGGCTGCGTCGACGTAGGCCTTGCTCGCGCCGTCGTCGGCGGCGATCGGCGCGGCGAGGTTCAGCACGCGGTTCGAGGTCGAGCCGTCGCCCGGGCCCTGCACGATGTTGGAGACACGCGTGGCCTCCGTGCTCAGCGTGGCGAAGTTCTCGTTCACGTCGCTCGCGAGCGCGGTGGTGTTGGGCTGCATGAGGTGGGGCACGGTGATGCTCGCGGCGGCGAGCAGGCCCGGCATCGAGAGCCCCAGCGCCACCACGCCACCCAGCAACCAGCGGCGATCGCTCTTGCGCTGCTCGGCGCGCACCACCTGAAGCAGCTCCTTCATCTCCTGTTCGGTCATGGCTTCTCCCGTGGGCCCTAGCCCCAGATGTCGTTGTTCCACTTCATCACGTTCCACTTGCGGGGACCGGTGGTGCCGGTCGAGCCGCTCGTGGTCGAGGTGCCGGTGCTCGAGCCGGCGGTTGTCGAACTGCCTGTCGTCGAGCCCGCGGACGTCGAATTGCCTGTCGTCGAGCCCGCGGTCGTCGAGCTCGTCGACGTCGAGCTGCCCGTCGTCGATCCCGCTGAGGTCGAGCCCGTCGCCGTGGAGCTGCTGCTCGCCGTGGTGGAAGCGGTCGTCGTGCCGCTGCTTCCCGCACTCGAACCGGCCGTGCTGCCCGTGGTGTTCGACGTCGAGCTGGACGTGGCGCCAGCGGTCGAGGCCGTCGCGCCCGTTCCGGACGCGCTCGTCGTGGAGTTCGTGGTGGTGGTGCTGCTCGCGCTCTTCGTGCATCCGGCGCAGAGGGCCGACGCGATTGCAGCGAGCAAGAGTGCTTGCGCCACTCGGAGCATGAAGGCTCACGGTAGCTGGAGTGTTGAGCTTGTCGCAATGTGAGAGCTTCGACGAACATGAACGCGATGCGACGCTTGGCCCAGCTGATGATCGCGCTGGCGTTGGCCTCGAGCGGCCTCGCCGCCTGGGCGCTCGCGACGCGCGCACGTCCTGTCGCGCCGCAACGACAGCCGCAGCCGCCGGGCGAAGTGCGAACCGTTCGCGGTGGCTCGATGGAAGGCATCGTCGAGCCCGGACAGCGCGTGCAGATCCTCCGCGGCTACTTTCGCGACCATCCGGTCCAGCGCGGCGACCTGGTCGCTTACGGCGAGCCGCAGCCGATCGTGAAAGAGGTGCGCGCAGTGCCCGGCGATTCCTTCGAGGTCCGAAGCATCGACGGCGCGCAGCGGCTGTTCGTCAACGCGGAGCTCGTGCGCACCAGCAATGGAACGCCGTACGCGCTCGACGCCCACGCGGCGCGCATGCTCGGCCTGTACGCCCACGACTACCAGGGCAAGGTGCCGGCCGATGCGTTCCTGCTCCTCGGCAACCTACCCGGCGGCTCCTTCGACAGCACGCACTTTGGGCTCGTGGCGCGGCGCGATTTGGTAGGCAAGGTGGAGCGTTGAAGGCGGCGGAGCAGGTGCAGCGCTGGGCCGTGGTGGTGGCTTGCCTGGCGGCGGTCGTCGCGATTCGCACCTGGGTGGGACGGCCGATGCTGGTTCGCGGCCACTCCATGAAGCCCACGCTCTTCGACGGCGATTTGGTGTGGCTGGATGCGCTCCATCGCAACGTCGAGCTCGGCGACATCGCTGCGTACACCGCGCGAAACGGTGAGCAGCGGGTCAAGCGCGTGGTCGCCATCGGCGGAGAGCGGATCGGCGTCCAGGAAGGGCAGTTGGTGCGCGCGGGCGCGGTCGTTCCCATCGAGCGGCTGGGCATGGCGGAGAACTGGAAGGACGCCGCGCAGGTGTTGCCGCTGGCCAAGCTGAACGCCGAGCGCTTTCGCGAGACGGTGGGCCGCGAGCACGAGGCGCAGCGATTCCATCCGAGCACGAGCGCGCCAGATCAAGCGGTGCCTTCCGACGCAATCTTCCTGGTGGGCGACAACCGCGACGACTCGATCGACGACCGCGCCGACGGACCGACCCCGCGTTCCAAAATCGAGGGCAGGGTCCGCTGGGTGCTGATCTCGATGACCCGCCGGAGGTTCTTCCTCGAGGCGCCTTGATTCAGGTGAACTTCCGGGCCCCTCGCCGGTCAGACGTAGACTCTGATGCAGGTGCACATGAACCAGATTCGCCTTCAACGCTTCGTTCTGCCGTTGCTGCTCGTGCTCGGGAGCTGCGGCCTCAATGAGTTCGACGTCACCCAATCCGGCTCGGCCACCGTGCCCGGCGGCGGCGCGCTCGCGGGCCTGCTGGGTGCGTTCCCAGCGGTGTCGGGGTTCAACAACTTCGACTTCTCACAGTCGCAAGACTTCAAGAATCAGAACGCGCAGAAGTCGCACGTGAGCTCGGCGAAGTTGAAGTCGTTCACGCTCAAGATCACCTCGCCCAACGACGAGGGCTTCGCGTTTCTCGATTCGATCGCGTTCTTCGCCGAGGCCAACGGTCAAAGAGTTCGCGTGGCCCACAAGGAGAACATCGCCTCGCTGGGCTTGAACGCGCCGAACCCGACGCTCACGCTCGAGCTCGACAACCAAGAGCTCGCGTCATTCGTGAAAGCCGACAGCATGACCCTCTCGACCGAGGCGAGCGGTCGGCAGCCCACCGAGGACACCACCATCGTGGCGACCGCGGTGTTTCACGTGGGTGTGTCGCCGTAGCTACGGCTCGTTCGGCAGCGCGCTGAGGTCGAGGCCGGTCGGCGGGTTCTTCTCCACGCTGGCGCCGCCGCCGTGGGTGGCGAGCTCGGACATGAAGTGCACCGCGGCCGTGTGAGCGTCGGTCGCGCTCAAGCCGAAGAGATCCTGCTGCTCTGGAGTGGCCAGCGTCGCGTAGTTCGCGTCGTTCCAGAGGAGCACCGTGTCGAGCTGCACGCCGCCGACGCTCGAGCCCAGGGCCTTGAGCTGATCCGCGAGCGCGTAGAGGTCCGTGGGCTGATCGAGGTTCCCGCCGGCGACGAGTCCCGAGATCGACGGGTTGCCGTCGTTGCACACGCACCCGGCGCCGCCACCGTCGACCGGGCAACCTGCGCCAGGGCTGTCGGGCCAGGTGAGATCGGGGCTGCTCGCCGACGCGAGCTGGCTGGCCGGGAGCGCGTCGTTGGAAGCACAGAACGGGAAGGGCATCCCGTCGGCGATGAAGACCACCAGGTAGCGCGTGTTCGACTTGTCAGCGGCGGCGAGGTGGCTGATGTCGTCGGTGATGCGAGCGAGCGCTGCCGCAAGCGCGCCTTGCCAGTTGTTGGCCTGACCCAGCGAGCCCTGCCAGTCGTTGATGGCCGTGACCCACGCGCCGAGGTTGTTGTCGCCCACCGGCGCGAAGTCCGTGGTCGCCGGGTACCCGCCGCTGATCTCCGACTCGTACGGAACCAGCGCGGCCTCGACGTTTGCGTTGTCCTTGAGGCGGGTGATCTCGTTGTAGAGCGCGCAGACACGCTGCGGGTGCGGGTTGCCATCGGGCTCGCAGAACGCCTCGGGGTGTGCGCTCTGGGTGATGGCGACTGCGAAGGTCTGGCAGATGCTGTTCACGTTGGCTTGCGAGCCCGGCGGATCGGTGATGCAGGACGAACCCGCCTTGGTCACGAGGTAGAGGAGGCGGACGTTCGTCGCGCCGCTGGTGCCGCTCGATCCACCCGAGCCTCCGGTACTGCCTGAGCTGCCCGTCGTGGAGCCGGTCGCGGCGCCCGTGCTGCCCGAGGTGCCACCGTCGGACGTCGTGGAGCTCGCGCTGCAACCCCACACAGCGAGCATTCCCAGTGCGAAGATGAGCCCCGCTCCGTGACGCCGCATCGGATTCCTCCAAGTTTGGAGGGGAAACGATAACATGTTGGTTACGTCGTAAACGCCGAATCTCGAGCTCACATGTCCAAGCTTCGCGTGCATGCCTTCTCCATCTCGGCCGACGGCTTCGGTGCCGGCCCGAGTCAGGACCTCGAGAATCCGCTCGGCGTGGGCGGGCCCCAGCTGCACGGGTGGATGCTCCCCACGCACACGTTTCAGAAGACGCTCTTCGGCAAGGACGGCGAGACCGGCGTCGACGACGACTTCACCGCGCGCGGCTTCGAGAACCTGGGTGCGTGGATCCTCGGCCGAAACATGTTCGGCCCCATTCGCGGGCCGTGGCCCGACGAGGCTTGGAAGGGCTGGTGGGGCGAGACGCCGCCGTACCACTGCGACGTCTTCGTGCTCACGCACCACGCGCGCGCGTCGTTCGAGATGAATGGCGGCACGTGCTTTCACTTCGTGACCGGCGGAATCCACGAGGCGCTTGCGCGCGCGAAGCGGGCCGCTGCCGGCAAGGACGTGCGGCTCGGCGGTGGCGTGGCCACAATCAGGCAGTACTTGAAGGAACGGCTCGTGGACGAGCTGCACTTCGCCATCTCGCCGGTGCTGCTCGGCAGCGGCGAGCACCTCTTCGCGGGGATCGATCTGCCGAAGCTCGGCTATCGCGTGGTGGAGAGCGTCACGACGAAGAAGGCGATGCACATTCGAGTGGGCCGAGCGGCCTGAGCGTCATCGGGGACAACACATGCGAATCCTGGTCGTGGGTGCGTCGCAAGGCACGGGCGCGGAGTGTGTGAAGAACGCGCTGGAGAAGGGCCATCAGGTCACGGCCTTCGCGCGAAGCCCGAAGAAGCTGGCCATCGAGAACGCCGCGCTCACGAAAGTGGCCGGCGACTTCTTCAATCTCGCCGACCTCGAGCGGGTGATGCCCGGGCATGACGCGGTGATCGTCACCGCGTCGGTGTCGAAGCTGAGCACGTTCAAGGAGAAGCCCGACTACTTCTCGGCAGGCACGGCGTTCACCGTGCAGGCGATGAAGAAGGCGGGCGTCAAGCGCCTGGTGATCCTGAGCGCGCTGGGCGCCGGTGAGAGCCGCGCCCTCGCCAACCCCATCCTGCGCTTCCTCGTCGTGGACCGGATCCTCAAGGCCGCGTTCCTCGACCACAACCGCCAGGAGCAGCTCGTGAAGGAGAGCGGCCTGGAGTGGGTGATCGCGCGGCCCACGCGGCTCACCAACGGGCCGTCGCTCAAGAAGTACCAGGCGAAGACCGCGGTGGAGTCGGTGCCGGGCGCCATCTCACGCGGCGACGTCGCCGACTTCATGGTCGAGGCGTGTGTGAAGCCCGACTGGGTGGGCCACGCGGTGCAGCTCGGCGGTTAGCTCGCGCCGGGCTGCTTCGCCGCGAGGAGATCGATCTTCTCGATGCTCGGCGGCTTGGCCAACAGCTCGGCGGCCTTCGACTTCAGGGCGCTGGCGATGCGGCCCTCGAGGTGCGCCTTGCGCGCGTCGTCGTCGTTGAAGGTGTCGAAGACGGCGAACACGCTCGGGCCCAGGCGGATGGCGTACCAGCTCATGGTGCCCTCTTCGGACTCCGCGAGCGGCAGCGCGCTGGCGAGGAACTTCGCGACCTCGTCCTCCTTGCCGGGCTTGGCCTCGAGTCGAACCCAGAGTCCGCAGCGAACCATTGGCGCCTCCGTGAAGCTGGCGACGAAGGTGCGCACGGCGCTCGGGCGCGGCAAGCCCCGACGACTAAAGGTGACCGGTGATGGTGTAGCTCACCTTCTCGGTTTCGTTGTCGCCGCAGGTCTTGCTCACCTCGAAGTAGATGAAGGTGTCGTCCGAGAACTGGTTGGAGAGGTGGCTCATGCTGCAGCTCCCGGAGCTGTCGGGGGTGCAGGTGTAGGTCTGGGAGTTGGTGATCACGGTGAACGTGTAGCAGTCGGGGAGGAACGCGCCGGTCTCGGTGAAGGTGAGCACCAGGTCGTTGTCGCAGAACGTGTGGCCCTGGCCGGTGATGACCATCCAGTCGGGCGCCGAGCCGCTGTACGCGTCCCAGCCGTTGATGCTCGGGTTGAGGTGCTGCCAGGTGTCGCTGAGCAGTGTGCCGGAGATGTTGATGTCGGTGTTGCCGACCTCGCAGTCGCTCACGGTGCCTTCGTTGGCCGCGGACGTCTGCTCGTGGTTGCCGGTGGGCGAGTCGAGGTCTTCGCAGCCGTTCTGCTGATTGCCGTCGACGTCGTAGTTCTCGCCCACGCAGGAGAAGCTGCAGGTGAATGGCGCGTCACAGCTCACGGTGTCCGTGGACTGCGTGACGCCCGGGCAGGTGTAGCCGCACTGGCCGCAGTCGTTGGGGCTGGCGACGGCGTTCGAGCAGAAGTCCTCGATGCAGCCCGCGGGATCTTGAGTGGCGCAGGTCTGCTTGCATGCTGGCGTGAACGCGTTGCAGGCCTGGAAGCGGTGCGTGGTGGTGTCGCAGGTATGCTGGCCGCTGCAGTTGCCGTCGCTGTTGGTGCGGGCGCAGTCAATCGGCGTGGTGTAGCGATCGCAGTAGCCGCCGAGCGCGTCCTCGCAGCCGGTGGCGATGATGGGGCGGCAGAGCTTGCGCGCGTCGCCGTTCACGTTCTCGTCGGTGCACTCGTAGTCCGGCGGGCACGCGGCGTTGCCGGAGATGCTGCAGTCCACGTTGCAGAACGGCGCGCTGTCGCCCGGCGCCTGGTAGCAGATCTCCGCGAGGATGCCGCAGTCGCTGTCGCTCTGGCAGGCGAGGCAGTGCGCCGGGCTCTGGGGCACGCAGAAGCCCTGGGTGGAGTCGGCGGCCACGGGCTCGCAGAAGAACGACGGATCGGTGCCGCAATCCGAAGCCTGGGTGCAGTTCTGCACGCAGACCTTGTTGCCGAGGAGGACGCCACGGCACAGGCCCGAGGCGCAGTCGGTGTCCTGGTTGCAGGCGTCGCCGAGCGGGATCGGCGCGGCGCCCGTGGTGCCGCCGGAGCCGCTCCCGCTGCCGTTCGCGCTCCCGCCGGAGCTGCCCGAGCCGTTCGACGCGTTCGTGCCCGCGCTGGTGCTCGAGCCGTTGGACGCGTTCGAGCCGCCGCTGCCGCTCGAGGCGCTCGAGCTCGCGCTCGTTCCCGAGGAGCCCGTCCCGCTGCTGCTCGCCGACGAGGCGCTGCTGGCGTGGCTGCCGCTGCTGTTGCCCGAGGCGCCGTTGGCGCTGCCGCTGCCGTTCGAGCTCGACGAGCCATCGCTGGCGCCGGTGCTGCCCGAGGCGCCCGTGGCCCCCGTGCCGACGCTGGTGCTGGAGCCGTTGCTCCCGGTGTCCTTGTCCTTGCCGCAGCCGACGACGAGCAGCGAGAGGGTGAGCGCGGCCAACACCTTCGACGAAGTGGACATGGAAGCCTCCGGCGGGCTTCTTAGCACAATGGTTACATTTGTCGCCGCTCTCGAGCGCGCGCGCATTCGTGGAGCCAACTGACAGCTTCGTTGCGCTGGTGGCTCTCGCACGACGTTGCAGGATACGCGGACGCGCAACGCGGGCGCGTTCGACGCCACGAGGCTCGTGAACCGAACCGGCTGCCCCGACGCGCGCTCGAGCTGACGCAGAAGGGGCGTGGAACAGAGCCCGGCCGGCTTTGTGCTAGCTTTTTTGGATGCCCAACCTCGATCTCGTCCACAAAGACGACCTCTCCAGCTTCCGCAAGATCGCCATCGGCACCTGGCAGACGGCGTACGACCCGTCGGTCTACGGAACGATGGAGCTGCGCATGGACAAGGCGATGGACTACATCGCCCAGTACCGCGCGGCCACGGGCAAGCGGCTCACGGTGACGCACCTGCTGGCCAAGGCCACGGCCATGTGCTTCCAGCGCTGCCCCGACGCCAACGCCGTCATCCGCTTCAACCGCATCTACCTGCGCAAGATCATCGGCGTGTTCATGCAGGTGGTGATGACCGACGAGGGCGCCGACAAGATCGACCTCTCCGGCGCGACCATCTACGAGGTCGAGAAGCTCTCGCTCACCGAGATCGTGGAGCAGGTGGAAGCGAAGGTCGACAAGGTCCGCAAGCGCCAGGACCCGGCGCTCGAGGGCACGCGCAGCTCGTTCAAGAAGATGCCGCACTTCATCTTGAACGCGTTCCTGAAGGCGCTGGCCTTCTTCTCCTTCGAGCTCAACCTCGACCTGCGCTGGGCCGGCGTGCCGAAGGATCCGTTCGGCAGCGTGATGATCACCAACATCGGCTCGATTGGGCTCAACCAGGCGTACGTGCCGCTGGTGCCGTACTCGCACGTGCCCATCTTGCTGGCCACGGGCAACGTGGTGGAGCAGCCGGTCGTCGAGGACGGGAAGATCGTGGTGGGCAAGGTGATGAAGATCAACGCCACCTTCGATCACCGCATCATCGACGGCTTCCACGCGTCGATCATGAGCAAGACGCTCAAGGAGTTCCTCGAGAACCCGTTCGAGAAGTTCGATCCCATCCCCAGCGGCGCGGCCAAGGCGGCGAACGCAGGGTAGGGCTACTCGACGGTCGGCAGCTCGAAGAAGAACGTGCTCCCTCGTCCGGAGTCGCTGTCCACGCCGATGGAGCCCTCGTGCAGCGCGAGGATTCCCTGGCAGATGAACAGGCCGAGCCCCAGGCCGTGGTTGCTGCCGCTGCGGACGCCGGTCGTCTGAAACACCTGCGTGAAGAGCCCGGCCTGCAGCGGCTTGGGGATTCCTGGGCCGCCGTCCACCACCTCCACGCGGACTTGCCTCTCGCTGGGGCGCACGCGCACCTGCACGCTGCCCTGGGGCACGCCGTGCTTCATGGCGTTGTCGAGGAGGTTGTAGAGCACCTGCTGGATGCGCACGGTGTCGGCCTCGACGAAGATCACGGGCCGCGCTCCCGCGTCGAAGACCACCCGGCCCGGCGCGAGGATGGCGAAGTCCTCCACGACCTGGTTCACGAGCGCGCCCAGATCGGTGCGGCTGCGACGGAGCGAGAGGCGCTGGCGTTCGAGCCGGGCCACGTCCACGAGGTCGTTCACCAGCTCGGTGAGGTGGCTCAGCCGGCCGCGTGCGCGCTCGAGCGCCTGGCGCGGCGGCGCGCCGGCCTCGAGGAGGTTCGACGCGAGCTGCACGGAGAGCACCACCGCGGCGAGGGGCGTCTTGAGCTCATGCGCGGCGATGTTGAGGAACTCCGACTTGAGACGACTCGTCGCCTCGGCAGCTTCCTTTGCGGCGGTGAGCGCCTCGCGAACCTGGATGCGGGTGGTGATGTTGCGCGCGTAGCCGCAGTTGTACTCGCGGTCGCCGAGCTTCACGTACGACGCCAGGATCTCGATGGGGAAGTCGGTGCCGTCCTTTCGGTGCAGCGTCGTCTCGACCTGGTAGGTGCCCTCGCTGCGCAGCACGTTCCAGACCTGAGCCATGCGCTCCGGAGTGGCCATGCGGTTGATGAAGAGGAGGTTCTTCCCCACCAGCTCCTCGCGCGCGTAGCCCAGCGCCGAGCACGCGACCCCGTTCAGGTAGACGAAGTTGTCGTGGGCATCCATCCAATACACGCCGTCGGGGTGGGCCTCGAGCGCGCGCTGGATGAACGCGAAGGCCTGCTCCTGGCCGCCGAGGAGGCGCCAGAAGTCGTCGGACCAGCCCGGTGGTGCAGCCGGTGAGTCGCGCATGGTCTCGGGTTCCCGTTCAGAGCGTAACGAGCGGGGGAGGCCCGCCGCACGGCTCTCCGCCCGCCACGTTCAGGTGCCGGTTCCCTCGGCTGCCTGCCTGAGGCCTACGGCGTGGGCGTGCTCGCGGCGTTGTGCGGGACGGCGGGTGCCTCCGCGGCGAAGTCGGTCGCGTTGTCGCCCGAGTCGGTGCAGTTGTTGCCCGTGGCGCCGCCGGGAATGCGGACGATGCTCGAGTCCACGTTGCTCGCGTTGGCGCTGGTGTTCGTGTGGGGTGCGTTGCTCACCGGAGTGCCCTCGCAGGTCGCGGTCGCGAACTGCGTGATGGCATTCGCCAGCGTGACGGTGGTGTCGTAGAAGCACACCGCGTCGGCAGTGGTGTTTCCGTGGTTGAGGATGACGCTCGACGTGTCGCTGATGCCGTTGCTGGAGAGCGTGTCATCACCCGCGGGAGTCTGGTTGTACGCCGAGCCGACGATCAAGAAATGGCCCCAGGCCGGCAGGTTCTGGCCCGCGCCCGTCCAGTGCGTGGAGTAGGTGCTGGTGGTGAAGACCTTGATGACCCACGAGCTGTCCAGAGTCACGTCTGTGCCGCTCGCGTTGTAGAGCTCGACGAACTCATCGCTCGCGCCGGCCGCGCCACGGCTGCGGATCTGGCTGATGAGCACGCCGCCCAGCGCGCAGCCGCTGCCCGTCGTGCCCGAGGTGCTGCCGGTGCCCGTGCTCGCTGCGCCCGTGCTCCCGGTGCCGGTGGAGCCGCTGTCGCTTCCGCTCGACGCGCTCGCGGTGGTCGTCGAGCCGCTGCTCGATGCCGTGGACGTCGAGGAGCCGCTGCTGCCGCTGCTCGCGCTCGACGCGGTGGATGAAGCTGAGCTGCTGCTGCTCGACGACGTGCTCGAGCTCGCGCTCGACGACGCGGTTCCGCTGGTGCTTCCCGAGCCCGAGCTCGAGGCCGAGCCGGTCGCGGTGCCGCTGCTCGACGAGCCGTGCGTGTGGGCGCTGGTCGAGCCCGTGCCGGGAGCGATGGGCTCCACGTTGTTCAAGCAACCTGCGAGCGCCAGGCAAGCCAAGCCACCGAGCCACTTCATTCGCGCACCTCGTGGAAGGTGCCATTCTACTTGGAGCGCGCGCAGTGCAGGGCGATCGTCGAAACGATTTTTGCAGCACGCTTGTAGAGCGATTCGAAACTTGCGCTCGCCGATCAACGCTGCATGATGCGGCCCCCATTTCGGAACTCGGAGGTTGCCATGCGCAAGGCTCTCATTCTCTCGGCGGTCCTTTTCGCCATCGGCTGCGGCGGCTCGAGCAGCAGCTCCAGCAGCAGCGGCTCCACCGGCACGACGGCCGGCACCACCACGGGCACCGGCACCACCACCGGCGGTACGGGCACCACCACGGGCGGCAACGGCGGCAACACCAACGGCTCGACGGGCGCCTCGCCGATGACGCTCTCCGGCGTGGTCTCGGGCACCAGCAGCATGACGCCGACGTCCAGCACCGCGGCGGTGGGTGGCCAGACCCAGTTCAACATCACCGGCATCTTTGCCAACGGCGGCACCTCGCAGGTGATCGGCCTGCTCAACACCGCCAACATCACCCAGACCACCTACAACACCGGCGACTTCGCCTCGTTCTCCGCGAGCATCAACGTGGGCGGCACGGTGCTGAGCGCATCGGGCGATCCGAGCGACACGTACACGCTCAACGTCACCTCGGTGACCAGCGCCAACGGCGTGAGCCTCGTCCACGGCAACGGCACGTTCGTGGTGGCCGTGACCGGCACCTACCCGGATGGCGGCGCGGCGAGCGGCACCGAGACCATCAACACCGGCTTCTAGCAGGGGCATGGCGCGCGGCGGGGCCTCGGCTAGGATGTGCAGGGGAAGCCGAGGACGCCGCCGTGTTGACCCTGTCCGAGCTGCAACACATCGCCGCAACCCTCACGGGGGCCCGCTTCGTCAAGCAGGTGGGCCCCTTCGTGTTGCTGCAGCACGCTGCGGCCGCGCTCCTTCAAGACGGCGACGAGCGCAAGCGCACCGCGCTCATCTCCAAGGGCGCGATGATCAAGAAGAGCGCCGAGATCAAGACCGACCTCTCCAAGCTCGAGGTCACCCTGCTGCCGCCGATGGCCGCGGGCGGCTCGCTCAAGGTGGGCCGCGCGCCTGACAACGACCTCATCCTCGAGGATCCGTCGGCGTCGAAGTACCACGCGCTGCTCGCGTGGAAGAACGGGCACGGCGAGCTCACCGACCTCGGCTCGATGAACGGCACCACGGTGAACGGCCAGGGCGTGGAGGCCAACACCCCGCGCCAGCTGCGCGACGGCGAGGTCATCAGCTTCGGCGGGGCGCAGTTCGTCTTCTACAGCTCGCCGCGCATCTTCGACATCCTCAGCTCCTCGTCCGTGGTGCGCTGATGCCGGCGCCGTACGTGCGCCAGCTCCAGCTCGGGCCAATGGACAACTTCGTCTACCTGCTCGGCGCGCCCGATTCGAAGGGCTGCGTGGTCATCGACCCGGCCTGGGACGTGGACGCCATCGTCCGCGCGGCCGCGGAAGACGGGCGCAGGCTCGAGGCGGCGTTCGTTTCGCACGGGCACGCCGATCACATGAACGGCGTGGCGCCGCTGCTGGAGAAGGTGCCGCTGCCCGTGTACGCGCAGCGCGACGAGGTGGCGTTCTTCGAGTCGCTCCGAAAGCTGGGCAACGACGTGAAGGGCGTCGGACCGGGCGAGGACATCGACGTGGCCGGCTTGCGCATCCGCTGTCTGCACACGCCCGGGCACACGCCGGGCTCGCAGTGCTTTCATGCATCGGGCGCGCTGGTCACCGGCGACACGCTGTTCATGGGCGCCTGCGGACGCTGCGATCTCCCCGGCGGCGATCCGGAGCAGATGTTCGGCTCGCTCGCGAAGCTGCGCGCGCTCGATCCCGCGACGGTGGTGTATCCGGGCCACGACTACGGCGACACGCCCACCAACACCCTGGGCAGCGAGATTGCCGTGAACCCGTACCTCAAGCTGGCCACCGAGGACGCCTTCGTGGCGTACCGGATGCGGCCGCGACGCTGACTTCACTTCCGGCGGCTGCCGTGCGTTGAGCGTGCGGGCCCTCTGATGCTCGCCGCTGGACGATCGGCTAAGTTGCGCGAGCTTCATCGACAAGGAACTTTCATGCGCCGCGCTCTGCTGCTCTCCACCCTCATCCTCGCTGCGGGCTGCGGCTCGACGCCGGTCAAGGAGACGAGCGCGTCCTCGGGCTCCACGGGATCGCACACCGCCTGCGTCCCCGGACAATCGATCTCGTGCACGGGGCAGGGCGGCTGCGCCGGATTCCAGTCGTGCAAGGCCGACGGCAGCGGCTACTTTTCCTGCGACTGCAGCGGAACCACATCGACGACGGCATCGGGGGCCTCGAGCGGCAGCGCTTCGACCACGAGCTCCGGCAGCAGCGGCGCGGCGTCGACCAGCGCGACCACCACCGGGTCCACGGGCGCCACCAGCGCCACCACGTCGACCGGCTCGACCACCACGGCGACCATCGGCTCCACCGGCGTGACCACCGCAGCCAACACCACGGGCAGCACGTCGACGACAGGCACGACCGGCTCGACGGGCACCAGCAGCACCAGCACGACCACGTCGACCACCACCGGCACATCGTCGAGCAGCACCACGACGACGACCGGCACCACGGGCACCACGGGCTCGGGCTGCGCGTCCGATGTCGAGTGCCAGCAGGCTCACGGCGGCTCGCCGGCGTGGTTCTGCGCCCCGGGCGGCGCGGGCACCTGCGAGCTCGGCTGCGTCGCCGACGCGCTCTGCAGCCCGCCCCAGACCGGCTGCTGCAACCTTCCCAATGGCCAGAGCTGCAACCCCAGCACGCACGCGTGCCAGGTCGTGGGCACGACGACCACCACCACGACCGGCACGACCGGAACCACGGGCACCACCGGCACGACCGGCACGACCGGCACGAGTGGCTCCACGGGCATCACCGACTGCCCGCCGCTCCCCGACGGCGGCGCTCGCGCCATCACCGACAACGCGGGCTGCGACTTCTGGGGCGCGGTGCTCTCGAACAGCGGCCTGGCTGCCGAGTTCACAAATACCGGCGACGGCGGCAGCGAGTTCGCGATCGTGGTGACCAACCCCGACCCGCAGGTGACGGCACACGCCACCGTGAACAGCAACGGCCGGACGCTGGGCACCGCCGCGGTCCCTCCCGGTGGCTCGACGGCGATCCATCTGCCCTGGCAGCAGATCTGCGGCACCGGCAACGCCAACTACGGCTTCCACGTCACCACCGACGTGCCCGTGACCGCCTACCAGTTCAACCCGCTCGAGACCGGCCTGCCCAACGGCACCTCGTGCAGCACCGACGCCGACTGCACCACCTTCGGCGCCTCGGCGTTCTGCAAGAACAGCCAGTGCTACGACGGCGCCTACAGCGCCGACGCGTCCATGCTGCTCCCCACGCGCGCGCTGGGCACGAGCTATGCGGTGATGGCCGCGAACGAAGAGACCGTCGACGAGGGCACCGGCGCGGTGCCGCTCCCGGGAATCATGGCCATCGTGGCCACCCAGAACGGCACGCAGGTGACGGTGCACTTCGCGGGTTCGGCCATCTCCACCACGCAGTCGGCTTCGCTCAGCTCCTGCCCCTCGGGCACGACGGTGGGGAACCTCACCGGAGCGGCGTCGAACTCGACCGTCGTCTACAGCCTCAACGCGGGCGACATGCTGCACTTCTGGAACGGCCAGACGGGCGCGGCCATCAACACCGCGCCCAACGGCATCGCGGGGACCGGCGGCTCGGCCACGGCGTCTCTCTACGCCGACGACTTCAGCGGCAGCCTGGTGACCAGCAACCTCCCGGTCGCCGTCTTCGGCGGCGCGGACTGCACCTTCGAGCCCTTCGACCAGTACGCGTGCGACCACATCGAGGAGCAGGTGCTGCCGTACACCTCGTGGGGCCGCACCTATGTGGGCGTGAAGAGCCAGACCTACGCAGGCGCGACCGCGGTCTATCCGGACTATTGGCGCGTGATGGCCGCGTGCGGCGCTGGGTCGTGCCCGAACGGGACCACGGTCACCGTCGTCCCGGTGATTGGCCGCGCGCGCTACGCGCCCTCGTGCAACGGCGCCTGCAGCTGCACCACCACGAATGGCGTGACCACCTGCCACCTGCCGCCCGTCGCGTCGGGCCAGACGGCGCCCTGGATCGAGTTCCAGCACGGCAGCTCGTTCGTGGCCTCGTCCGACAACGCCATCTCCGTGGCGCAGTACATGGTCTCCGAGAGCGTGGCCGGCGTGACCGCGAGCGGGCTCCCCTCGGCCGCGGTGGGCGATCCCTCGCTGGTGATCATGCCGCCCATGGAGCAGTGGCGGACCAACTACACCGTGCTCGCGCCCACGACCTACGCGTCGAACTACGTGAACCTCGCGGTGCAGGGTCAGGCGGCGACGTCGCAGGTGTTCGTGGACAGCGCGCCGGTGCCGTCGAACGAGTGGGCGCAAGTGCCCAACAGCAACGTGTATGTGGCGGTGCACGTGCTCGGGAACGTCGGCTCGGGCGTGCACGCGATCGTGGGCAACGGCGGCACGCCGGTGGGCGCGGTGATCTACGGCTACGACTCGTACGTGTCGTACGGCTACACCGGCGGCTCGGGGCTGCAGGTGATCAACACCGCGCAGCTCGGGAACTAACCGAGGTCGGTCGCGTCGCCCACGAAGACGTCGCGCTCGACCTTCTCGCCCGCCTCGTCGAGCCGCGAGGGCAGGGTGCGCAGCACGGGATAGCCGTGCACGAACTCGTTGAACGCCTTCTGCGGCAGGTAGCAGAGCGTGGTCGGCTCCGGCGCCCAGATGCTCGCCCGCGTCGGCAGGCCCGCCAGCGCCGAGACCACGCCGTAGTAGCGGCCGCGTGAGAGGTCGGCGAGGGTCTTGTCCTTGCCTGGGCTGTCGCGACGGCTCACCACCACCCGTCCGGACGTGATGAGGGCGATGCCGTTCTGCACCTCGCCCGGCGAGAGCAGCACCTCGCCCGCGGCGACCTTGCGATCCTCGAAGTGCGAGATGAGCGCCGCGCGGCCCACGGCGTCGAGGTTGCGGAACAGCGGGCTCGCCGCGAGGAAGCTCTCCAGCAGCCGCTCCTTGAAGTAGCGCGCCAGTGCCTGGCGAACCGAGGGGTAGCCGCGCGCGGCGGCGTCGAGGCGCGCCGCGCGGAACTCGAGCACGCTCGCTTCGCCAATGGCACGGACGGTGGCCGTGCGCACCTTGCGCGTGAGCAGCCCGAAGAGCCCGAACGGCTCGTTGTCGCGCACGTGCAGCAGCGCCACCTCGCCGTCCGGCCCGGAGCAGACGACCTCCATCACGCCGCTCTCGACGACGAAGAACGACTCCGCGCCGGCGCCCTCGCGGAAGGCCGGCTGCCTATTGACCAAATGGTGTCGAACGACGCCGGGCACCAGCGTCTGCAACGCCTCGGACGCGAAGTCCTGTAGCACCTTCGCGCGCTGCAGCGCGGCCATCGCTTCTGCCTCGTCGGCGTGCTCGCTCACCACCTCGAGCTCGTCGTCGTCGAGGGCCAGGTGCTCGCCTTCGTCGTCCTCGTAGTAGTCGGCGTCGGCTTCTTCCTCGGCCAGCGCCTCGGCCTCGAGCAGCTCCTCCTCCTCGCGGGCGATGGCCTCGAGGATGTCCTGGGGGATGAGCGAGCGCGTCGAGGTCAAAGGGATCTCCACCGGCTCTGGCTGAAACGCATCGAACTTGCCCGTGCGGTGGAACTCTACGCCCACGCTCTCGGGGTCGAACACTTCATCCGGCAGGAGCGGCACATCGCCCGTGATGTGCAGCTCCACGCCCAGCTCGTCGGCGTCGTGGATGCGCGCCAGCTCGTGGGCGGGAACGGGCTCGGTCTCGGGGCGGGCGAGGGCGCGGGCGCGCTTGGTGTTCTCGCGCTCGCCCGTGGCCTTGAAGGTGCCCAGCGGTGTGTGGGGACGGCGGAACCGAGGCTCGCCTTCCATGGGAAGCACCCCGCCCGGGTGGCCTGGCCCGGAGTGGCGCTTATGGCGGAAAGGTGACTGCCAAGTCAACCAAGCGTGACCCGGGCGTGTCCCGGGTGGAACTTCCTTGCGAACACCGGGACACGCCCCTAGCGTTCCGGCTCCCACGCAGGAGGCCGCATGGCGAAGCCCGCGCGCGCCGCGATCTCTCCCGACTTGTTCCCGGTGCACGAGCACACGCTGCCCAACGGGCTGCGGGTTCGGCTCATGCCCGACCACGCCGTGCCCACGGTGAGCTACTACACGTTCTTCCGCGTGGGCTCGCGCAACGAGCGGCCGGGCATCACCGGGATCGCTCACCTGTTCGAGCACATGATGTTCAACGGCGCGGCCAAGTACGGGCCCAAGGAGTTCGACCGCGTGCTGGAGAGCCACGGCGGCTACTCCAACGCCTACACCTCGAACGACGTCACCGCGTACTACGAGGACTTCAGCTCCAGCGCGCTGGAGAAGGTCATCGACCTCGAGAGCGATCGCATGCGCTCGCTGGCGATCACGCCGGAGACGCTGAAGCAGGAGCGCGAGGTCGTCAAAGAGGAGCGCCGGCTCCGCACCGACAACGACATTTTGGGCATGCTCGACGAGCAGCTCGGCGCGACGCTGTACCTCGCGCACCCGTATCGCTGGCCGGTCATCGGCTGGATGGGCGACATCGAGCGCATCAGCCGCGAGGACTGCCTCGCGTTCTTCCGCACCTACTACGCGCCCAACAACGCCACGCTCTTCGTGTGCGGCGACTTCGAGCCGAACGCGGCGCTGGCGCTGATCCAGAAGTACTACGGCGACATTCCCTCGGGCCCCGAGGCGCCCGAGGTGCCCGCCTACGAGCCGCCGCAGAAGGGCGAGCGTCGCGCGCAGGTGCGCTATCCCGCGCAGGCGAGCGCGGTGGCGATGGGCTGGCATGCGCCCAAGGCTTCCGACCCGCTCACGCCGGTGATGGACGTGCTCCAGTACGCGCTCTCGGCGGGCGAGGGCGCGCTGCTCACCAAGCGGCTCGTGTACCAGGACGAGCTCGCGGTGAACGTGATGGTCGACTACAGCTGGCGAATCGATCCCGGCGCGTTCTCGGTCTACGTGGAGCTCAAGCCCGGCGTGGACCCCAAGAAGGCCGAGGCCGCGGTGGACAAGGTGCTGCAGGGCGTGGCCGAGAAGGGCCTCGCGTCAGCGGACCTGGAGCGCGCGAAAAATCTCCTCCGTTCGCGCGCGTTGCGCGAGCTGGCCACGCACAACGGCCGCGCGCACGCGTACGGCAACGCCGAGGTGTTCATGGGCGATTGGCGGCTCGCGCTGGCGATGATCGACCACTACCAGGCCGTGACCAACGCGCAGGTGAAGGCCGCGGCGAAGTCGCTCTTCGAAGCGGGCAGGAAGAACGTCGTGACGCTTGTTCCGTCCTAACCAGCCACCAGCCACCGACCCGAGCGAACCTGTGACCCAGAACGGAACCCCGCTCTCGCTTCCCGCCACGCGCACCAGCCAGCTCGCGAACGGCATGCACCTCGTCATCGCCGAACGGCCCGGGCTGCCGCTCGTCGCGGTTCGGCTCGAGCTCACCAGCGGCACCGCACACGACCCGCGCGGAAAGGCCGGGCTCGCCGAGTTCACCGCCCAGCTCCTGCGCCGCGGGACCAAGACGCGCACCGCAGATCAGATCGACGAAGCCATCGAGCGCGTGGGCGGCTCGCTCGGCATCGACGTCGATGCGGACTCCACCGCGATCGGCGCGAGCCTGCCCAGCGAGCACTTGCCCGTGGCCGTGCAGATCCTCGCGGACCTCGCGCAGCAGCCGAAGTTCGCGCCGAATGAAGTCGCGGCGGCCAAGGCGCGCACCCTGGCCGGGCTCGCGAACGATCTCGACGATCCCTCGAGCGTCGCCGACAAGGCCATCTCCCACTTCGCGCTCGGCGCGCATCCGTACGCGCACCCGGGCGGCGGCTTCTCGCGCACGGTGAAGACCTTCACGCGCGCGGAGGTCGTGGAGCACCACGCTCGCGCGTTCGGGCCGGACTGCGCGGCGTTGTACGTGGTGGGCGATCTCGGCGGCGCGGACGTGGAAGCGCTGGTGCAGAAGCGCTTCGGCAAGTGGACGCGCGCGGCGCCGCCGTTCGAGGAGACGCCCGAGGTGACGGAGCCGACGGAGCGGCAGGTGATCGTCGTCGACAAGGGCGACGCCAGCCAGACGCAGATCCGCGTGGCCTCCAGCGGTATCCCGCGCAACTCGCCGCAGTACTTCGACTGCATGGTGGCCGCGGGCGTGCTCGGCGGCGGCTTCACCAGCCGCTTGATGGAAGAGATCCGCGTCAACCGCGGCTTGAGCTACGGCGTGAGCTCGCGCTTCTACAGCATGCGCCGCGGCGGTGAGTTCGCCATCTCCACGTTCACCAAGAACGAGACCGTCATCGAGGCGCTTCAAGTCTCGCTGGAGACGGCGCGGGCGCTCGCGGCGCAGGGCCCGACGGCCGAAGAGATGGCTCGCACGCGGACCTACGTGAACGGGCTCTTTCCGCTGCAGCTCGAGACCAACGAGCAGCTCGCGCGGATGATGGCCGACCTGCGGCTGTACGGCATCGGCGACGAGTACGTGGCCACGTTCCGCGATCGCGTGTCGGCGGTGACGGCGGAGCAGGTGAAGGCCGCGGCCCAGGCGCACTTCCCGCTCGAGGCGTACACGATCGTCTGCGTGGGCCCGGCGAAGCATCTGAAGACCGCGCTCGAGCCGTTCGGCGCCAAGGTGCAGGTGCGCAAGCTCTCGGAGCTCAGCTAGGTGCCCGACATCCGCGTGCTGTACGAGGACCCGGGCCTGCTCGTGGTCGACAAGCCGGCCGGGCTGCTGACGATTCCGGGCCGCGGACCGGACGCCGGACCCGACGCGCAGCACGTGCTCGAGGGCCAGCGCGGCGAGCGGCTCTGGGTGGTGCACCGGCTCGATCGCGGGACGTCGGGCGCGCTCGCGTTCGCGCGGAATCCCGCGGTGCATCGCACGCTCTCGATGGCGTTCGAGCACGGCAAGGTTGAGAAGCGCTACCAGGCGCTCGCGTTCGGGATCGTCATCGACGACGAGGGCGTGATCGATCGTGCGCTGGTGCCCGCGCGGCGCGGCAAGATGCGGCCGGCGATGCCGAGCGAGGACGGCAAGCCCTCGCGGACGCGCTTTCGGGTGCTCGAGCGCTTCGCTGCGGGCTACACGTGGCTGGAGCTCGAGCCGGAGACGGGACGTCAGCACCAGATCCGCGTGCACCTGGCGTCGATTGGGCACCCGCTCGCGGTGGACGAGATGTACCGGAGCGCGTCGCAGCGGACGGCGATGGAGCTGGGCGGGCAGGGCGACGAGGTGATCCTCGCGCGGACGCCGCTGCACTGCGCGCGGATGGTGTTGCCACTTGGCGAGAAGAGCGTGACCGTGGAGGCGCCGCTGGTGGAGGACCTCGCGCGCGCGCTGGAGATCTTGCGGCGGGCGGGCGCCTGACGACTAGCCGAAGATCGGCCCCTTGTTCGTCTTCGTCCCCTTCTTCGGCGCGGTCTCGAAGGCCTGGTCCTTGTTGCTCCACTCCTTCTGCACCGCGAAGCCATCCACCTTGCCGTACACGCTCTTGAGCGGCAGCGCGTCGATGGCCTCGTCGCCGATCTCGCCGTTCTGGTCGTTGTACCAGCCGAGCTTCTTGCCCTTGATCGGGCTGTTCACGTCGGGGTCGGTCTCGGCCTCGCTCCACTCGTGCGACTCGACGATGGAGATCGCGTCGGCGGGCTTGCCGTCGAAGTCGATGCCGTTCTGGCCCTGCCCGTACACGATGGCCGCGTAGTACACGGGCTTGCCGTCCGGGCCGGCGTAGCTGCCGTGGTAGCCGCCGAGGCCGTTGGTGGAGTCGTTGCTGCCGTCGGTGAGGATGGTGCCCGGCGGGAGAATCACGGTGTGGATGGTCTGCGGATCGCTCGACTGCGTGCCGCTGGCGATGGCCTGCTTCACGATGCTCTGGATCTGCGACTCGTTCACTTCCTTGGGCGACGCGCCGGGCACCACCGTCGAGCCCGCGAAGCTGCCCTTGCCCACGCCGTACTGCGCGAGCACGCCCATGTACGAGCTCTGCTCGACATCCTTGGCGAACGCGTCGTTGTGGGTGGAGATGGTCTTGCCCGCGGTCGTGTTCCAGAAGTCGCCCAGGTAGATGTTGTTGATGACCGGCTTGGAGAGCACCGAGCCGCCGCGGCTGGTGAGGTTGTACTGACCGGAAGCCGCCGTACCCGTGGCCGCCTCGCCCGGCGTCCAGTTCGAGGGCCGCTTCTCGTCACTGTCGAAGCCATCCTTCGTGGTGCGCGGCGCGTGCGCCTGGGTCTCGGAGACCTCGTCGAGATCCTCGGTGGACTGGGTGGCGCTCACATGGCTCAGGCGGCTGACGCGGCTCATGCATTCCTCCGTGCGGCGTGACCCTCTCATTCTCGGACGGGCCTGCACGAAGTTGCGTCACGCTGTCCTGAAACCACGCGGTCTACAGGTTGCCAAATCTCGAATCTGTCGCGGAATCGGTCGATCCGGGGGCTAACCCCGCAGGAACTGGAGCAGGAGCTTGTTCACCTCTTCGGGCGCGTCCTGCTGAACCCAGTGGGAGGCGTTGGGGATGCGCTCGATCCGCAGATCGCGCGCGAAGGGCTCGAGCCCCTCGAGCAGCTCCAGACCCAGCGCGGTGTCGCGCTCGCCCCAGATGAGCATCGTGGGGCGCTCTGCCGGTGGAAGCTTGAGGTTCACCTTCGGGTAGCGGAACGCGGCGCGGTACCAGTTGAGCGCGCCCGTCGCGGCGCCGGGCTGGGCGTAGGCCTCTTCGAAGCGGGCGATGTCGGCGTCGCTGAAGCGGACCTTGTTCACGGCCATCCCGCGGAGCGCGCGGCGCATGAAGTTCGGATCGCGGGTGGCGCGCTCGGGCAGGAACGGGAGCTGGAAGAAGAACATGTACCAGCTCTTCGCGAGCTGCTTGCGCGTGCGGAACGCGCGCAACATCCGGCCCGGCGGCGGAGCGTTCATCACCACCAGCTTGTCCACGTGCTCGCCGTGCCGCGCGCCGAAGGTCCACGCGAGCGCGCCGCCCCAGTCGTGGCCGACGACGTGCGCCTTCTCGTGTCCCAGCGCCTTCAAGAGCCCGACGACATCTTGCTCGATGCGATCGAGCCGGTAGGCGCTCACGTCGCGCGGCTTGTCGCTCTTGTTGTAGCCACGGAGGTCGGGCGCGATGGCGCAGAAGCCCGCGCTGGCGAGCGCGTCCATCTGGTGGCGCCACGAGTACCAGAACTCGGGAAAGCCGTGCAGGAGCAGCACCGGCTTGCCTTCGCCCTGGATGGCGACGTTGAGCCGCACCTCGCCCACGTCGATGAGCCGCTCGGTTGGCGCCATGTCCCCTCCCTGGAACCGTTTCAAGACCTGCTTCCGAGCACGCCGGCTGCGCCAGCGCGACGACCCGCCGGTCCTGAAACTCCCGCGCAAGCTACGAGGGCGTGGCGCGTCCGGCAAGCCTCCGCGCCGACCACGCGCCGCGCAGCTTTCGCAATCGGATGACGGTCCAGGTGGCGTGCACGGGCACGAGCAGCGCGCCCAGGTAGAGCGGCTCGCCCTCCGCCGCCATGACCATGCCCACCGCGAAGCCCCACTGCACGAGCATCCCCAGCCACATCGTGGCCTGGTGCCGGCCCTCGCCATAGAGCAGCTCGCAGATGACGAGCTCGACGATCGCCGCGACGAGGATGCCGCCGCTGAAGTCGGTGTCGAGCGCGAAGGCCTTGCCCGCGGCGGTGATCACCCCGAGCGCCATCGCCTGCACGACGGGGTTCGCGAGCAGCTCCCAGGTCAGCGTGCGCTCGCGGCGCGCGCCGTCGGCCTGCTCGCGATCGCGGCAGCGCGCGCAGCGGCCGGTGAGGCCCAGGCAGCGCTCGCACAAGAAGCGTCCGCAGCCCGGACACGCGCCCTCGGCGAAGGCGCGCGCGTGCTCGACGCAGAAGACCTGCTCAGGCGCTGGCGCCACCGGTGCCACCGGTCTCGGGCTGCGCGGGGTCGGCGACGACCGCGGCCTCCACATCGGGCTCGGTCACCGGCCGTCCGGTCGGCGCCGGGCGCGCGGGTGCGGGCTTGCCGTTGCGCGCGTGCACCAGGGTCTTCACGAAGCTCTTGAAGACCACGTCGATCTTGTCGGCGCGCGCGGCGGCCACGAAGCCCCGGCCGAAGGTCGGGTGATCCACGACCTGGTCGACCACGAACTTCTCGTTGATGTTGTAGCTGCGCGCGGTGGAGCCGTCCTTGCCGGCGAGCTGCTCGTCGAAGCTGGCGGCCGCGCTGCGGCTCCGGGTCTCCGACTTCGCGCCGCCCGAGCTCGTGTTGCGCGGCTTGGACGTGCCGGGCGCGGCCTTGTAGGCGTGCTCGCCCATGCAGGTGTTGCAGCGGACGCGCGCGATGCGCTCGCCCACCATCGCCAGGATGGTGTGCGCGAGGAGCATCTTGCACTTGGTGCAGAAGCTGTCGACCTCGCCGCCGACGCTGTGGGCTGCCATGGTGAACGACCTCGGGGATTTCGAAGGGGGCTGAGGTTTAACAAGCATGGCCCGCATGCGAAAGGGGCAAGGGGGCTTGGCCGGAAGCTTGCTTTCCCCAGGTCGCGAAGGGCGGGGCGATTCTTGACAGCGCCCTGCGCCTTTGCGCTACTGGCCCGAAGGGTGGCCCAAGGTCGCGAGTTGCGGTCGTGGGCGAAGGACATCGAGCAATGCCCGGCAGGAAGAAGTCCACCGCCATGGCGGCCAAGGAGCCACAGGCCGCGGTCCCCGAGCCGCAGCGCACCGCGCCCTTGAGGCTCGCGCGCAGCGTGTCCGGTCGCGCCATTCGCCCCACGCGCGCGGAGATCGATCTCTCGGCGCTGGTGCACAACCTGGCCGAGGTCCGTCGCGGATCGCCCGGGAGCGCCGTGCTGGCGATGGTCAAGGCCGACGCCTACGGCCACGGCGCCGTCGCCTGCGCCAATGCCCTCGCGCGCGAGGGCGTGGAGATGTTCGGCGTGGCGCTCGTGGAAGAGGGCCTCAAGCTTCGCGATGCGGGCATCCGCACGCCCGTCCTGCTGCTCGGCGGCGGCTATGAGCACGCGCCCGAAGAGGTGGTCGCTGCGGATCTCACGCCGGTGCTCTATCGCCCGGACATGGTCCGCGACTTCGAGGCCGCTGCGCGCTCGGCGGGCCGCACGCTGCCGGTTCACGTGGAGCTCGAGACCGGTATGGGCCGAACCGGCGCCATGCTCGAGGAGCTGCCGGCGCTCATCGAGGCGCTGCGAAACGCGTCGCACCTTCAGGTCGAGGGCGTGCTCTCGCACTTCGCCAACGCCGATCTGGCCGACGCGCAGATGAACCAGGTGCAGGTCTCGCGCTTCGACGAGGCCCTGCGCGCGCTCTCGGCCGCGGGCATCGAGCCGAAGTGGCGGCACCTGGCGAACTCGGCGGGCGTGCTGGGGCTGCCCGGCGCGCAGTCGGGCGAGCGCTGCAACATGGTGCGCCCAGGGCTGATGCTCTACGGCGAGAGCCCGGCGGAGCGGCTGCGAGAGGCGGCGCGGCTGCGTCCGGTGCTCTCGTGGAAGACGGCCATCACCCACTTGAAGCGCGTGCCCGCGGGGACGCCGATCTCGTACGGCGGCCGCTGGTGCGCCACGCGCGAGAGCCTCATCGCCACGCTGCCCGTCGGCTACGCCGATGGCTATCGCCGCGAGCTGACCAACGCGGGCGAGGTGGTCGTGCGCGGCGTGCGCGCGCCGATCGCGGGTACGGTGTGCATGGACATGTGCATGCTCGACGTGACCCACGTCCCCGACGTCGCGCTGGGTGACGAGGTGGCGCTCATCGGCGCGCAGGGCAACGAGCGCGTGAGCGCGCAGGAGCTCGCGAGCCGCTGCGGAACGATCAGCTACGAGATCTTCTGCGGCATCTCGGCCCGCGTTCCCCGGGTCGTCGGCTAGCGACGACGGTTGCGGACAGCCGGGCTCCTTCGGCATAGAACCTAGGTCGTGGCCACCACCAAGCCAGGGTTCCGCGGGTTCGTCGAGGGCATCGGCCAGGGTGCGATCACCTTCGTCGAGCAGGTGGGCGAGCTCGGTCAGGCGGGCGTGGAGGTCTTTCGGCGCGGCTTCTTGCCGCCGTACCGGCCGCAGCTCTTCTTCGAGCACATGGAGTTCATCGGCAACGGCTCCACGTTGCTGGTGTGCCTGACCGGCCTGTTCACCGGGATGGTCTTCGCCAAGCAGACCGTCTACGCGTTCGGCCTGTTCCGCGCGCAGAGCCTGGTGGGCCCGACGGTGGCGCTCACGCTGACGCGCGAGCTGGCGCCGGTGCTCACCGCGCTGATGGTCACCATGCGCGCGGGCTCGGCCATCTGCACCGAGCTCGGGACGATGCGGGTCACCGAGCAGATCGACGCGCTCTCCACGATCGCCGTGAACCCGTCGCACTACCTCATCGCGCCGAGGGTCATTGCGGGCACGATCATGGTGCCCGCGCTGGCCATCCTCTTCGACGCCGTGGGCATGATGGGGTGCTACCTCATCGTGGTCTACGTCGAGCGGCTCTCACCTGGAACGCTGCTCACGCGCGTGCAGAGCTGGGTCGATCCGGAAGACTTGTACGAGACGGTCATCAAAGGCGCGGTCTTCGGCCTCGTGGTGATCCTGGTGGCTTGCTACAAGGGCTTCAACGCGCGCGGCGGCAGCAAGGGCGTGGGCCGCGCCACCACCGAGGCGATGGTGATGAGCGCGGTGGCCATCTTCTTCCTCGACTACGTGCTCGACCTGGTGCTCGTGGGCAGCTCGCACCAGCGCTAGACCTTCGCCACGGGCACGGCCACCACCGGCAGCGGCACCTTGGCCTGCTGCAGCGCGCGCAAGCCGGCCTCGAGGAGCTGGCCCGCGAGGTCGAAGCCGTCCATGGGCGTCTTGGCCCAGGCGAAGAGCTTCACGTGCACGGCGGCGTCGGTGAGCTCGGCCACGCCGAAGCTCACGTTCTTCGACGCATCCAGCGCGGCGCACGTCCGCGCGGCCGCGAGCAGGAGCTCCTTCACCTGCGCGAGATCCGCGTGGTAGCCCACCGAGAACTGCGCGCTCGCCAGCGACGAGGGATCGCGCAGCGAGTAGTTGCGGATCACCTCGTTGGAGAGCACGTCATTCGGGATCGCGAGCCGCCGGTTGTCGCCGGTCTTGATGAACGTGTAGCTCAGCGTGATGTCCTCGACCTCGCCGGTCTCGTTGCGGATGTTCACCACGTCGCCCACGCGGATGGGCTGGGTGAACGCGATCTGCATGCCGGCGATGACGTTGGCGAACGTGGAGCGCGCGGCCACACCGACGATCACGCCCACCACGCCGGCCGAGGCGAGCAACGTGGTGCCCAGCGTGCGCAGCGTCTCGAACTGACTGGCGACCAGCGAGAGCGTGAGCAGCCACAGCGACGCGCGCGTGAGCCGCCGCGTGAGCGCGAGCCGCGTGGTGACATCCGGGTGTTGGCTGGCGGCGGAGCGGAGCATCGTCCGCGAGAAGCCGAGCTGGAGCAGGAAGTCGACGAGCCCTGCAAACAGGAACAGCAGCAGCGCCACGCCCAGCGCGTGGACCGGCACGTGCTGAGCTTCGAGCTGGTCGAGCCAGGTCATCACGTGAGCTCCAGAAGCCGCTCCTCGAGCTTGCGGCCCTTGGTCACGCCGCTGATGCGCACGTTCTGCTGCAAGAGCAGCCCGAGCACCTGGCCGATGACGGCCTCGGCCTCGAACTTCTCCTTCGAAAACCGCACGGCGAGGAGGCCGCGGGCTTCGTCCCAGCTGGCGGAGGCGGCGAAGGGCAGGGCCTGGATGGCGGCCAGCGGCGGCGGGTCGCGCAGCAGGAAGCGGACCTCCTCGGCCTGCGAGGTGATCTCCGCCATCGTGCCCGCGACGACCACGCGGCCGCGATCGAGGATGGCCGCGGCGTCGCAGAGCTCCTCGAGCTCGCCCAGGTTGTGCGAGGAGATGACGACCGTGCGCTTGGCGCTGGCGTCGCCGTGCACCTGCTTGATGAACGCGCGCACCTGCGCGGCGCTCTTGGGATCCAGGCCGCTGGTGGGTTCGTCGAGGAGCATCACCTCCGGCGACGCGAGCAGCATGGCCTGCACCAGCCCCACGCGCCGGGCCATGCCGTGCGAGAGCGCGCCCGCGGGCGTGTCCCACGAGGCCGCGAGCCCCACGCGCTCCAGGCCTTCGCGCGCTTGCTTCTCCGCGTCGGCGCCCGTGAGTCCGCCGAGCCGCCCATAGTGCTGCAGCAGCGCGCCCACCGGCTCGCTCGCGGGCATGAGCGCGTCCTGCGGGAGCACGCCGAGCTTGCCCTTGAGCGTGTGGATCTGCGACGGGTCCACGCCGAGGATGCGCACGTCGCCCGCGTCTCGGCGCAAGAAGCCCGCGAGCACGCCGAAGGTCGTCGTCTTGCCCGCGCCGTTGGGGCCGATGAGGCCGAACACGCTGCCGCGCGGCACCTCGAGCGACGCGCCGTTCACGGCCACGGTGTCGCCGTAGCGCTTCACGAGCTGGACGATCTGGATCGCCGCGTCGCTCACAGGTCCCTCGCGCGCAGCACGCCGATCGCGCCGCCCAGGAAGACCACTGCGAACGCCACCAGCGCCACGATCGACATCGCCGCCGTCCCCAGGTTCGGCGAGATGAGCCCCGACGAGTACGTGCCGGGCAGCAGGTAGATCAGCGGGTGCAGCGCGTCGACCCAGCGCCCGAGCAGCCCCACGATGCCCATCACCACCAGCACCACCGCGCCCGCAACGAGGGCGAGGAACGGCGTGCGGAACCAGGTCGACACCAGCGTCACCAGCGCCACGTACGCCATCCCGTAGACGATGGAGAGCAGCCAGAGCACCACCAGCCAGAACAGCGCCGGCCCGATGGCGATGTTGGGCACCGTCGCGAACGAGACCCCCAGCACCACCACGTTCGCCACCAGCGACAGCCCGAAGAGCGCCACCAGCTGCGCCAGCGCCTTGCCCAGCGCCCAGCTCGACCGACGGCTCCGGAACGCCAAATAGCGCACCGAGCGCGAGGAGAGCTCGCCGGAGATCTGGTCGAAGCCCATGAGCAGCACCAGCAGCGGCATCACGAAGAGCGTGAACCAGTACGCGAAGAGCACCGGCACCGGGATCTGCTGGAGCCGCTCGGCCAAGGCCTTATCGCCGCCCGACGCGACGGCCGCGAGCAGCCCCGAGTTCATGAGCTGGCCCATCCCGCTGCGCGAGAGCACGGCGAAGAGCACGCCGCCCGCGCCCTCCACGAGGCCGTAGAGCAGCAGCAGCACCAGGCCCTTGCCGGAGCGGAAGAGGCGCGCGAGGTCCGTGCGCGTGAACTCGATGATCTCCCGACCGAGCTCCATGCCGCCCTCCGCGGCGCGGGCTCTATCGGGAGCCTGGGTGCCCGTCAATCGTCAGTTGCAGGCCGGCATGCAGACCGTCTGGCCGCCGCCGTCGGGCGCCACGCAGAGGCCGTCGGTGCAGAGCGAGCCGCCGTCGGCGAAGAAGCTGCAGCTCTCGTTGTTGTGGCCGCACTCGAAGCGGGTGGGGTCACACGCCTGGCCCGCGGTCTTGAAGGCCGCGCAGTGGCTGGTGCTGTCACAGTAGCCGGTCAGGCACGCCTGCTGGATGGTGGGGTCGCACGCGGCGCCCTGCGTGCCCTCGATGTGGCAGGTGCCGGTGCTGTCGCAGTAGTCGCCGCCGCGGCAGGTCTGGCTGTTCGACACCGCGAGGCAGGGCTGCCCGTTCGACGGCAGCGGCTGGCAGGTGCCGTTCTGGCAGCTGAGCGTGCCCGAGCACTCGTCGCTGGGCGTGCAGGCCGCGCCCTGGGCGAGCTTGGCGGTGCAGGTGCCCACGCTCCCCGTGGGGTTCTGGCAGTAGCCCTGGTTGCAGTACGCGTACGAGCCGCAGCGGCCACCGAGGCCGGGGCTCGAGGTCGAGCAGGTGCCGCCGAGGCACGCCAGGCCCGTGGCGCAGTTGCCCTGTCCGCCGAACTGCACCGTGCACGCCTGGCCGTCCGTGGCTGCCGTGATGCATACCGATTGGAAGCCGCCGTCCGGGGGCGCCGGGCACGCGAGCCCCGCCGCGCAGTCGCTGCTGGTGGTGCAGGGCGCGCCGGAGCCGCCCAGGGGCGAGCAGGTCTCACCGGTGCCGCTGAAGGTGCAGTGGTCGATGCTCGGGTCGCAACCCTCGAAGTTGGTGCTGCAGTCGCCGCCCTCGGCGATGAACGCGGTGCAGACGTTCGTGGTGAAGTTGCAGTAGCCCGTGAGGCAGACGCCGTTGGTGCACGAGTCGCCCACGTTGGCGCCGGCCTGGCAGACGCCGCTGCACGAGCCGGGCGGCTTCACGCAGAAGCCGTTCCCGCTTCCGCCGGCCGGCGGGAGGCACTCGTTGTCGTGGGTGCAGCTGCCGCCCGCGGGCGTGCCCGGCTGGAACACCTGGTTGCACGCGGAGCTGCTGTTGTTGTTGGAGAAGAGGCTGTCGCAGAGCGAGCTCCCGCCGGCCTGCAGCTCCTCCAGGCAGCTCGCGCCCGCAGTGGCGTTGTACGACTCGCCGGGCTCGCCGCACTGGCCGCCGAGCAACGCGAAGATGTTGGTGCAGTCCACTGCGGGGTCGATGAGGCCGCAGGTCTGGAAGACGGTGCAGAGCTCGGGCTCCGCCGAGTTGCAGAACTGCTGCGCGCTCCCGCTGCTGGTGCCGGTGAGGCCGGAGGTGCCCGTCTGGCCCGTGGAGCCGCCGGCGCCGTTGCCGCTGCCCGTCCCGTTGCCGGTTCCGTTTCCGGTGCCCGTTCCGGTTCCCGAGCCCACCGAGCCGCTGCTGGAGCTGCTGCTGCCACCGCCGGAGCACGCCGCGAACGCAAGGGCGAGCCCGAGGACCAACACAGCCGGACGAAGACGGGTCATGACGACCTCCCAACATCACGCTAGCGCGCTCCGACGCCGCGGTGGGCCGAAAATTCAGACCCGCAAAGGCGCGAGCCGCCCGAGAACGACCGGGCGGCCCGCAGGTGCTGCATGGTCAGCTCAGCGCGCGGCGAGGGAGGGGAGCGCCGCGCGGCGCCCGACCGGTGTGCCGCGGCTCAGGGAGCGCCGCAGCCAATCCAGGTGTCGACGCGGTTCACGTCCGACTGGCTCAGGCCGCCGCCCGGGGGCATGGAGCCGCTGTCGATGCGGCTCTGGCCCTGCTCGGCGAAGCTCTTGGACACGCTGTGGCAGCCGCCGCAGTTATTGGTGAAGAACGAGTGCATGGTGCTCGTCCAGGTGTCCGAGGTGCAGCTACCGGTGGTGCTGCCCGTGGTGCTGCTGCCCGTGGTCGTGCCGCCCGTGGTCGTGCCGCTCGTGGTCGTGCTGCCGGTGGTGGAGCCCGTGGTGGTGCCGCCGCCGCTGCAGTCGCAGTACATCTTGCCGGAGGTGCCCGGGACGGTGCAGGTGCCGCCGTTGCAGTCCGCGTCCGCGGTGCAGCTCACGCCCACCGGGTCACAGAAGCCCTGGTAGCAGGAGTTGCTGGCGCAGTCGCTGTTGGCGGCGCAGGTGGAGCACGCGCTGCCTCCGCCGCTGGTCCCGGAGGTGCCGCCCGTGCTGCTGCTCCCAAGCTGCGGGCAGAGGCAGTCGCCGTAGGTCACGTCGTTCGGGTTCGTGTCGCACTGGGCCACGTTGTTGCAGTCCGAAGCCGAGGCGCAGTAGTTGGCCGAGTCGCAGAACGGCTGGCCGCCCGTGTAGACGTTGCAGAAGCCGCTGTTGCAGTCGGCGTCGGAGCTGCAGTTGGAGCAGATGTCGCCCGGCGTGCCCGAGGTGGAGCCGGTGGTGCCCGACGTGGTGGAGCCCGTGGTGCCCCCGCCGCAGACCGAGGCGCACTCGCTGGTGCAGGCGGTGTTGCAGATGCAGTCGGCGACGGCGCTGTACTCATTGACCGCCGTTTGACCCGCCGTCGTCGCGCACGAGTCAACACAGTTGGTGTCGCCGGCGGCGCAGTTGTTGAGGCAACCCACCAACGTGACGCAGGCGTTGTCTGCCTCGCAGGCCTGCACCTGGCTGTCGCAGGCGCCGCCCGAAGCGGTGGCCGAGTTCTGGCAGGTGGTGCAGGCGTCGGTGCCGGTGGTGCCCGAGGTGGCGCCGTTGCCGCCCGTGGTCGCGCCCGCGTTGCCCGTGGTGGCGCCCGTCCCGATGGTCAGGCCCGTGGTGGCGGTGGTGGAGGTCGTGCCCGAGGTGGCGCCGGTGCCCGTGGTGCCCGTGGTGTGCGTGCCGGTGGTGGACGTCGTCGTGCCCGAGGTGCCCGTGGTGTGGGTCCCCGAGCCCGTGGTCGCCGTGGCCGTACCGGACGTGGTGGTGCTCGACGTCGACGTCGTCAGGTGCGTGCCCGTGGTGGCGCTCGAGCCCGTGGTCGCCGTGGTCGTGCCCGAGCCCGTGGTGCCCGAGCCGGTCGAAGTGGACGTGGAGATGTGCGAAGTGGTCGAACCCGAGGTGCTGCCCACCTTGCCCGTGGTGCCCTGGTTGGGCTTGGAGGACGTGCCGCCGCAGCCGATGAGCAGGCCAGTCAGCGCGATCGAGGTGAGACAGCTCTTCAAAGAAACGGACATGTGATGCTCCAGAGACTCAGGGTTCGGGAATTGCGGGCCGCGGCCGGATGCAGTTGGCGCGCCAAGGTGAACAGGCCGGATTTCACAAGGGCTCCGACCTACAAAGTGCGACAGGTATGCTCCGATCTGACACCCCGATCGTCTTCAATTCGGACGGTCGGCGTATAGCAACTTGATACATGACGCGATGTGCGACTGATCTGTCTCGCCACAGAACGGCCCAAGACCTGGATGGATGCGCGGCGGTCACGCGTGGGTGATCTGCGGGGCGGGCAGCCTTCTTTTTTCTTTCAGGCCGCTATCGCGCGCTCGATGAAGCCCATTAGACTCGGGGCACGACATGTCTGAGGCCGTCGCTTCCGTCCCGTTTGGTCGCTACCAGCTGATCCGCCGCATTGCGCGCGGCGGCATGGCGGAGATCTACCTGGCCAAGCAGCAGGGCCCGGGGCGGTTTGAACGCAGCCTGGTCATCAAGCGCATCCTGCCGCACCTGGTGAACACGGATAACCAGTTCATCACCATGTTCCTCGACGAGGCCGCGCTCGCCGCGCAGCTCTCGCACCCGCACATCGCGCAGGTCTACGACTTCGGCAACGAGGAGGGCACCTACTTCATCGCGCTGGAGCTGGTGAAGGGACCCGACCTCCGGAACGTCGTTCGCACCGCGCAGAAGTTGGGGTTGGAGCCGCCGCCGGTGGAGCTGGCCGTGAAGATGGTGGCCGAGGTTGCGGGCGCACTCGACTACGCGCACCACGCGAAGGGCGAGGACGGCACGGAGCTGCACATCGTGCACCGCGACGTGTCGCCGCAGAACGTGCTCGTCTCCTACGACGGCGTGGTGAAGCTGGTGGACTTCGGCATCGCCAAAGCCGCCACGGGCTCCACCGAGACCGAAGCCGGCGTGGTCAAGGGCAAGTACGCCTACTTCGCGCCCGAGCAGATCAAGCGCGTGCCCCTCGACGGCCGCACCGACGAGTACGCCGCGGCGCTCGTGCTCTACGAGCTGCTCACGCTGCAGCAGGCGCTTCCCGGCGAGGGCATGGAAGCGATCATGGCCGCCGCCGAGGCGCGCATCACGCCCATCGAGACGCTGCGGCCGGATCTGCCTCAAGACCTGGTGGCGGTGATGCACACCGCCCTCGCCAAGGACCGCGACGAGCGCTACGCCACGTGCCGCGATTTCCAGGTGGCCCTCGAGCAGCTGCTGGTGGGCTGGGGCATCTCCGTGCAGCCGCACGACATCGCCCGCTACCTGGCGGAGCTCGAGTCGCAAGCCGGCGAGCCGCTCTCGGCCGCCGTGCTGGCCCAGGCGCAAGCGGGGCACACGCCTTCGCTGCCGGCGAAGATCGAGACCGGCCCGCGCGCGCTGGAGCGTCCGAACGCGCCGCGCGTGGGCACCGGTCCCTTGCCGGCCGTGGAGCCTGCGCCTGCGCCGCGGCGGAACACGGGCATGCGCGCTGCGCTCGGTCCGCCCAAGCCAGCCGACGAGGCGCCCGAGCCGGAGCGTGCGCGCCGGCCGCCGCCGCGCATGGCCGAACCCGCGCCTGCACCGGCCGAGGAGCCGCCGCCTGACGATCCGGACGCGATGATGAACGCGCCCACGGCGTACATGCCGGAGAACAACCCGGAGCCGGAGCCTGCACCCGAGCCGCCGAAGCCGCGCCCTGCGAAGGCGAAGACGGGCATGCGCAAGGCGATCGATCCCGAAGCCGGGAACGCCACGTTCATCAAGATGGATCGCCCGGCGGGGCTCGACGACGACGACGAGCCGACCAACATCCAGGCCGGTAGGCGTCAACGTGCGGCCGCGGGCGACGATCAGGAAGACGAGATCACCGCGCGCAAGGCGCCGGCGGCGCGCCAGAAGTCGAGCGCACGTCAGCCCGCGCTGCGCCAGGCCGACGACACCGCACGCCCCGGCACCCCCGCGTTTCGCGAGGCCGAGGCCACGCCGCCGCGTGGTCAGCGCGCGGAAGCTGCCAGCAAGCAGAAGGCCGAGAAGGCGAAGGAGAAGGGCGGCACTGGATTCTTCGGCACGCTCTTCGGCCTGATCATCTTCCTCGGCGGCGGTGCGGCGGTGGTGGGCTACCTCGCGGGGCTGCGTCCAGCGGACTTCAAGGACGTCCACAACTTCGATCAGGCCAAGGCCGTGATCGCGGCCAAGGTCGCCGACAAGCCCGAGCAGCCCGTGCCCAGCGCGCTGCCCAAGCCCGCCGAGACGCCGCCTGCGCCCGCACAGCCGGCAGCGGCGCTCCTCCCGAACCAGCCCGATCCGAAGGCCGCGACGCCGGCCCCGGACAAGCCTGCCGAAGACGCCAAGCCGAAGCCTCACAAGGTGCACCCAAAGGCCGAGGCGAAGGCCGAGCAGCCCGCCGCGCCGGAGCCCGAGCAGCCCGCGCCGCCATCGACAGGCATGGCGCTCTTCCATGTTCGCCCGTACGCCGACGTCACCATCGACGGCCGCTCGTACAAGCGCACGCCGTTCGCGCCCGTGGAGCTCGACCAGGGCCTGCACAACGCCGACTTCGCCGACGACTCGGGCCACAAGCTGCACCGCGAGTTCACCATCGTGGCCGGGCAGCAGGTCACGATCGACGTGGACATGACCGCGGGCAAGTAGACAGACCCAAGAGTCCGGGCTCGACGCACGGTCGCCATCGCCTATGTTGCGCTCTCCGAAATGGAGCGCACGTGAAGACGCGGATTGCCGTGCTGGGCGCGGGCTTTGGCGGGCTGGAGCTGACGGCGTCGCTGTCGGAGGCGCTCGGCGACCGCGTGGACGTCGCGCTCATCGACAAGTCCGACGCGTTCGTCTTCGGCTACGCCAAGCTCGACGTGCTCTTCGGTCGCGCCACGCCAGACGCAGTCCGCATTCCGTACGGTGCGCTCGCGAAGACCGGCGTGCGCATGCTTCGAGAGACGGTCACCGCGATCGACGTGCACGCGAAGAAGGTCACCACGAACGCCGGTACGCACGAGGCCGACATTCTGGTGATTGGGCTCGGTGCGGACGACGACCCTGCCGCCACGCCTGGGCTGGTGCCGGGCCAGAACGAGTTCTATTCGATGGCGGGCGCAGAGCAGCTCGCGACGCGGCTCCTGGGCTTCAACAAGGGCCACGCCGTCGTGGGCGTGTGCGGCGCGCCGTACAAGTGTCCGCCGGCGCCGAGCGAGTGCGCGCTGATGCTGCACGACTTCCTCACCGAGCGGGGCGTCCGCGGCGATTGCACCATCACCCTCGCGAATCCCTTGCCGAGCCCGGTGCCGCCGTCGCCGGAGACCTCGAAGGCGCTCATCGCTGCATTCGCCGAGCGCGGCATCAACTACCTGCCGAGCCATCGCGCGAGGAGCATCGACGCGGCCCGTAAGATGGTCGTCGCCGGCGAGGGCAAGGAGCTGCCCTGTGACCTGTTCCTCGGCGTGCCCAAGCAGCGCGCGCCGGACGTGGTGGTCGCCACCGGGCTCACCAAGGATGGCTGGGTGCAGGTCGATGGCAAGACGCTCGAGACCGAGGTGCCTGGCGTCTATGCCATCGGCGATCTCGCGGACACCGGCGCGCCCAAGGCCGGCGTGTTCGCGGAGGGCACGGGACGAACCGTTGCGCAGAACCTCATCGCGAAGCTCCAGGGCCGCGAAGGCACCGCCAAGAACCCCGGCGCGGGCTCTTGCTACATCGAGTTCGGCGCGGGCCGCGTGGCGCGCGTCGACGTGGACTTCCTCTCCGGGCCCAAACCTACTGGCGCGTTCCATGCGCCGTCGGCGGAGCTTCGCACGGAGAAGCAGCGCTTCGGCTCGACGCGAAGAGCGCGCTGGTTCAAAGCCTAGTTCGGGTCGACCGTCCACTGGTCGTGCAGCGTGCCGGTGTGCACGTCGTAGACGCTCACGCGCAGCTTGCCGTTGGCCTTCTGATCGACGATGGCGTAGCCGTGGTAGTTCGCGCCGCCGCTGAAGGGCGCGCCGCCGAGGCCCATGACGAGGTCGCGGCCGCTGTCGGCGGACTGGTGCGCGTACTCGTGCACGTGCCCGGTGAGCAGCAGCGAGAACTTGTGCCGCCGGATCACCTGCATGATGGTCTGATTCGACGCGATGGACGTGTCGCCCTGCGGGTGGTGCTTGCAGATGATGGTGTAGGTGGCGTTCGAGTCGGCGGTGGTGAGCGTGTTCTCGAGCCAGGTCTCCTGCGCCGAGTCCCAGCTGTTGTCAGCGATGAAGACGAACGTCGCCAAGCCCAGCCGCGTGTGGATGTTGCGCTTGTAGTAGGGCTTCGACGCGATGGGCGCCAGCGCGTTCAAGAAGGCCTGGTAGTTCACGTTCGTCGAGCCGAGCGGGCAGAACCCGCTTCCGGCGCCCATGCACTCGTGGTTGCCCTCGGTCATGAACCAGGTGCCGCCGAAGTGCGCGACGCCTTGCATGAACTTGTTCATCTGCGCGTCCGCGGTGGCCTGGTGGTTGTTGCAGACGAACATGTGGTCGCCGAGGTCGAGCGCGAACTGCGCGCCGGCGGCCTTCTCGGCGTCGCCGATGGCGTTGATGATCGCGGTCGGGTAATTGGCGGTGTCGTTGCAGGCAGGCGGCCGCGTGTCGCCGCTGACGCCGAACTTGAGCAGGTCCACGGTGCCGCCTGACGGCCCCACGCCGCCGCTGCTGCCAGAGCTCCCCGAGGTTCCCGCCGAGCTGCTGCCGCTGGAGCTGCTCGTGGTGCTGCTGCTGGAGCTGCTGCTCGAAGTGCTCGACGTGCTCGTCGATCCGGTGGATCCGGTCGTCGAGCTGGAGCTCGACGTGGTCGTGGTCGTGGTCGACGTCGAGCTGCTGCTGGAGCCGGACGATGAGCCCTCTTCGCAGCTGCCCGAGAGCGGCTGGCAGCGCAGGCCGCTGATGCCGCTCACGCAGCGCGCGGTCGTCGGGCAGTCGCTGTCGTCGCTGCAGGGTGGGAAGCAGAAGCCGCCCGAGGCGTTCGGATCGAGCGAGCACAATCCGCCCGGGCCGCAGTCGGAGGGTTGATCGCAAGGCGAGCAGAGTGGGGCGACGGTGCCGCTCGTCCCCGAAGCGCCCGAGGATGAGGCGCCCGACGTCGTCGATGCAGCGGTGGTCGAGCCCGCGCTCGTTCCCGACGCCGCCGCGCCCTCGCCGGCGATGGTCTGGCCCATCGGCTCGACGCGCCCGTTCTCGCAGCCGGCCAGCGCCGCCGCGAGTCCCGCCACCCATGCCAATCGCCGAAGATCCATGACCTTTTCCCGAGCAACTTGCTGTGCCGACCACCCATTGTCGGACGGTCGCGGGAAGAGGTGCTTGCCGGATGCGCCACGCGTCCGTGCAGCATGCGCCAGGGCCAACCAACCAGGAACTAGGAACCCGATTTTCGAATACCGAGCTTCTGCACGATGTACTCGGCGCTCTTGCGATGCACGCCGGCGATGCGCGCGGCCTCGGAGAGGTTGTTTCCGGTGCGCGCGAGCAGGGCTTGCCAGTAGCGCTGCTCGAAGTCGGCGACGAGCGCGTCTTTCGCGTCTTTGAACGGCCGCGTGGTGTCGATCTCGCCGGGCGCGGGCGGCGTCGACAACATCAGCTCGGGCGCGCCGGCCTTCTCGAGGTTTCCGCCGCTGATGGCCTGCGCGCGCTGCAGGTAGTTGCGCAGCTCGCGCACGTTTCCCGGCCAGGGGTGCGCGCGCAGCTTCTCGAGCGCCTCGAAGCTCACGGCATCCGCGCCCGGGCCGAGGAAGTTGCGAACGAGGAGCGGCAGATCGTCGAGCCGCTCGCGCAGCGGAGGCAATCGCGCGCGCACCACGGCGAGTCGATAGAAGAGGTCCGCGCGAAAGCGACCGGCTTCGACCTCGCGCGCCAGGTTTCGCACGGTCGCGGCCACCACGCGCACGTCGACCTTCACCGGGCCGTCGGCGCCCACCGGCCGCACCTCGCGCTTCTCCAGCGCGCGCAGGAGCTTGGGCTGGAGCGCGTCGGCGAGCTCGCCCACCTCGTCGAGGAACAGCGTCCCGCCCTCGGCCGCACGGAACGCACCCGCGCGATCGCGCTCGGCGCCCGTGAACGCGCCGCGCACGTGGCCAAAGAGCTCGCTCTCCGCCAGCTCCGGCGCCACGGCCGAGCAATCGAACACCACCAGCGGGCCCTTGCGTCCACTGCGCGCGTGCAGCGCCTCCGCCACCAGCTCCTTGCCCGTGCCCGTCTCGCCTTCGACGAGCACCGTGGCCGGCGTGGGCGCCGCCGCTTCGATGAGCGCGAAGAGCTCGCGCATCGCACGTCCCTGGCCAACGAGTCCCTCGAGCCGCGTCGCCGACGAGAGCGCGACCTCGGCCGTGCCCTTGTCGAGGCTGAAGCGGACCTTTTGTCGACCGAGCACGAGCACGTCGCCGTCGTCGAGGTACGCGGAGACCACGCGGCGGCCGTTGGCGTGGGTGCCGTTCTTGGAGCCGAGGTCGTCGAGCCGGTAGCCGCGCTCGTCCACCTCCACGCGCGCGTGACGCCGCGAGACGGTCACGTCGGTGAGCGCGAGATCCACGTCCGGGTCCGAGCCGATGACCGCCTCGCGCCCGAGCACGCGGAGCTTGTGGCCCGCCTCGGGGCCGTCGAGCACGTCCAGCCGATAGGGCGCGAACGCGATCTTCACCGGTTGCGCGCCGATGAACGTGGTCCGCGTCTTGGCCTCCTTGCTCGACATCTTTCCCCTCCCCGACATCCCCCGGCCAGGGTGGATGAAGCGTACTCCACCTCGGCGTGGCCGTACTCCGCCCAGTGTCGATGGATGCACCTCGTCTCGCGGACTTGCGAGCGGCACGCGGGCTGCTCTGGCAAGTCTCGGCCGAGATTTTCCCAGGGAGCCTTCCATGAACCGTACGTCCCACACGTCCGCAATCCTCGCAGCAGCCTTCGCCTTGTCCGTGGTTCCAGCATGCGAATACCGGAACCAACCTTGTGACGGAGACGAGGGTGTCTCGGCGGGCGGGAGCTGGAACGTGCAGGCGTCGGGCGGAACCGACAACGGCGGCGCCGACAGCGCGTGCGTGCCGTTCTGCAACCGGCTCGTGTTCTGCGACATCGTCTCTGCCGCGAACGAGAGCGCGTGCCTCGACAACTGTCGCAACGCCTATGCGGCCAACCCGAGCCTGACCGAGTCGGGCTGCGCGTGCGTGGTCGCCGACTTCTGCCGCCCGCCCGATGGCAGCGACGGCCAGTACCAGTGCCCCGGCGCGCCGCTGGTCACCGACGAGAACCTGACCACCAGCACGTCGTCGACCAGCACGGGCACCACCGGCTGGAGCGTCACCAGCTCGACCACGGGCAGCTCTGCCGGCAACACCTCGGTCGGCACCAGCGGCACCATCGGCGCGAGCGCCAGCATCGGCTCGGGCGCGAGCGGCACGACGTCGACCGGCGGCACCACCTCCGGGACCGTCACCACCACCTCCACCGGCGGCACCACGTCGACGACCGGCACCAGCGCGGGCGCGACGTCGACGACGACGGGCACCACGGGCGCCACCGGCAGCGCAGGCAGCTGCAGCAGCAACTCGGACTGCTCGCTCACCCAGGGCTGCGTGAACGGCGCGTGCCTCAACCGCTGCAACGCCTCGTGCGACTGCGCGGCGAACGAGGCCTGCAGCGCCGACGGCTACTGCCAGGCGCAGCCGCCGCCGGCGCAGCCCTGCTCGAGCGACTGCGACTGCCCGAGCGGCCACGCCTGCGTGAACAACCTCTGCCAGTAGGTCGCTGACGTCGGTCGAAGATGCCCGGGGCGCGCGGTCGGCGCCGCCGGGCATCGTCGTTTCAAGGCATGTCGAACTCGGCGACCTGGGTGCCGGAGCCGATGCCGCCTTTGTCGCCGTCGCCGGTGACCGCGCCGGAGTAGACCGTGGTCACGGTGCCCTTGCGCACCGCGACGGTGAACGGCACCGAGGGCGCGCTGTCGCAGTTCTGCCAGTAGTCCACGCGGACCACGTAGTGCCCGGCGGGCGGGGTGACGTCGGCCGGGTAGATCACGTTCTCGGTGTCCTCGCCGAGGCCGGTGTCGGGCGTGCAGGCGGCGTTGGCGTCGAGGTCGAGCGAGCCCACGGGCGTGCAGTCGCCGGTGACGTCGCGGCCGTTGTTGCCGTAGTAGATCTCGCAGCCGCCGCCGAACATGGGCTCGACCACGTGGAGGTCGAGGTCCTCGGGCAGGCGCGGGTCGTGGACCCAGCGCAGCGTGATTTGAAGTGGGCCGCTCTGGCCGTCGAGCACGCAGACGCCGATGTCGGTGCCCTGGCAGAAGAAGCCGGTGGGACAGCTCCCGTCCTGGCCCACCACGCACGACTGCACGCCGAAGCCTGCGTCGTAGCCGCCGTCGTAGACGATTGGACCGGCGTCGACCTCGCTGCCGGCGTCGAAGTCGCTGCCAGCGTCGAAGTCGAAGCCCGCATCGTGATGCGCGCCCGCGTCGGGCTTGGGCGTCTTCACGCCAGCGTCGACGCGCTCGGCGGGCGGCCGCGGAAAGAGTGGATCGCTCCGACCGCAGCCGGCGAGGGCCAGCAACAGCGGCAACCAGATTCGGCGCACGCGAAAATCCCCGGGAAGCGGCCCTTCGAGTTGGCACTCTAGCGCTTTGCGCGCGACAGCAGGAAACGCCGCGGGTTCGAGAACTCGAGGTGCCACTCCGGCGACGCTGACAGCCGCTCCAGCGTCGCCTGGTGAAACGTGGGATCGAGCATCACGAGATCGACGTGGTGCGCGTCGAGGTAGCGAAGCAGGGCGTCGACGTCGAGCTCGGCGCGCGACCACTCGCCGAAGAGCTGCGGGCCGTAGAGATCGAGCCGAGCGTCCATCACCGGGCGCACGCGCGGTCCGAGCGCGAGGATGATCGGCCCGCCATCCGCGATCTCGCAGTAGATGACGCCCTGCAGCCCGCGCTTGCCCAGCTCGTCGACCTCCGCGAGCGCGAGGTTGTCGCCGGGCCCCACGCCGATGGGCCGCCAGCGCTCGGTCTCGGGCTCGCCCCGCACCAGCACCAGGAGCACCAGCGCCGCCGCACCAGCGAGCGACACCTCGCGCAGGCCGCGTCGCTCGCGCGTCGGCAGACCGTCGACGAGCACCGGCAGCCCGAGGATCGCCAGCTCCGGCAGAAAGCGCACCGCTTGCAGCCCGAGCTTCACGGCGAGCGCGACCTGCGGCAGCTGTGCCAGCCCGCCGCGCCGGATTCGAAGCGCCACCGACACCAGCGGCCCGAGCAGCAGCAGCGCGAAGGGCAACGTCCACGGCGCGGACGGCAGCGACGCGAGCGGGCTTCGCCACTCGTGGGTCGCGCTTCGCAGGAAGTCCGCGCGCGAGAGCGCCGACGCGAACGCGAGCAGCTCCACGCCGCGCGGGTTCACCAGACACGCGAGCAGGCACGCGAGCGCGGTCACGCCCAGCCTTCGCGCGTCGCGCAGGCGTGCCTCGAGGTTCGCGCGGTCGATGAACGCGCCGTCGATCGCGTCGCCCGCCGCGGCTGCAGCGAGCAGCGCCGGCCCGAGCAGCGCCGACGCGTGCAGGTTCACCCAGAGGATCTGAAGGCGCGGCGCGAACGCGAGCCAGCGCACGCGCTTCTCCTGCCGAAACCGCGCGAGCAAGAGCACCAGCCCCGCTTCGCACGCGTGCGCGAGCACGTGCGGCCGCGCGGTGAGCCGCTCCTCGACGAGGAACAGCGCCGCCATCCACGCCAGCAGCACCAGCGGCTCACTGCGTCGCGCGCGGGGAATCGCGAAGAGCATGAGCAGCGCGATCGCCAGACCTGAGAGTCCGCAGAGCACGCTCAGCGCCGCGAACCCGCCGAGCTTCTCCAGCAGCGCAAAGAGCACGCACGCGAGCCACTCGTGCGCGAGGTAGGGCTTGCCGAGCGCGGTCCCCGACCAGGCGTCGACGGTGGGCACGTGGCCCGTGGCGAGGATCTCGCGGCCGATGCGGACGTCGACCCAGGCGTCGTGCGAGACCACGCGATTGGTCGCGGCCAGGGCGGCCCAGAGCACCACCAGCACCATCGTGGCGCGCGCGAGTCGCGAGGGGGCCGGAGGTTGCACCCGTAGAGGCTCGGCCCGCTGCGACGAGCTGTCAAACCCTGCTTGACGCGCGCGCGTGAAAGGCGTCGGCTCCAACCATGCACCACGAGCTCATGCTGTACGGCATCACTTCCGCGATCGGCACGCTCATCCGCGCGGGCGTCGACGTGGGCTTCCTGGTGGTGGCCTTCGCGGTGGTCCGGCCGCGCGGCCTGGATGGCGCGGGCCTGCTCGCGGGCGGCGGCGCGGTGCGCATCGCCAGCTCGCTCTTCATGTTCATCCAGTGGCCGGTGCTGAACTACCTCGTGGCCGGTCAGCTCGAGCCCGAGAGCTTCCGAAACCTCACCATGCTCGGGACCACGTTCGTCGGGTTGGTCTCCGATGTGGGGACGGCGATGCTCGTCGCGGGAGTCGTCTCGTTGGCGCGCTCGGCGGCGCCGCGCGTGCTCAGTGCCGCGCCTGGCACGACACCAGGTTCATGAAGTCCTGGCGCGACTCCTGATCCCAATTCACCGAGCTCGGCGGAATCGGGACGTTGCCCTGGAGCGCATTCAGATCCGGGTCGATGCCCACCGAGCCGCTCAGCCCATTCGCTTGTCCCGTCGGCAGAGCGGGCATCAGGCCCAGCTCCTCGTCGCTGAGCTCGGTGCGGCTCACCTCGAGGCCGTGCAGCGTGAGCAGCCGACGCGCGAGCGCCCCGCGCTCCTCGGCGCACGGCGGCGGCGCGGCGGGCTGCTCCGCTTGCTCCATCGGCGGCAGGGCAGGCGGCGCGGCGAGCTCCTGGGCGGTCGGTCGGACGGCGGCCACGTGCGGCGCCGGCTCGATGTCGACCGTGCCCTGGCCCGCGTTCATGCCAGGCGTGGGCTCGCTCCCTTCGACGCGGTACCAGCCCTCGTCGGTGAAGACCGTCTCGCCCGCCCGCGCCTGGCCAGCAAGGCCCAGCGCCACCACCACGCCCACCGCGATCGAGAGCTTCATGTGCCGCCTCCGCCCTCAAAGGTGAGGACGCAAGACGTGCCCGGCAAACTTCTGCTGCGGCGCACAGCGCGCATGACCTACATTGCGCCCGCCGTGAACAAGAGACCCTTGGCCATCATCTTCGCCGTGGTGTTCTTGGACCTGCTCGGGTTCGGGATCGTCATTCCGCAATTGGCGATCTACGCCCACCGCTTTGGCGCGAGCGGCTTCTGGGTGGGCGTGCTCGGCTCGACGTACTCCGCCATGCAGTTCCTCTTCGCGCCCATGCTCGGTCGCCTCAGCGATCGCGTGGGGCGCCGGCCGGTCTTGCTCATCAGCCTGCTCGGCTCGGTGGGCGGCTACCTGATCTTCGGACTCGCTGGCTCGCTCGCGTGGCTCTTCGTGGGCCGCATGGTGCAAGGCATCTGCGGCGCGAACATCGGCACCGCGCAGGCGTACATCGCCGACGTCACGCCGCCCGAAGAGCGCGCCAAGAGCCTCGGCCTCTACCTCGGCGCGGCGTTTGGCCTGGGCTTCGTGTTCGGACCGGCCGTCGGCGGGCTGCTCGCGCAGTGGGGAAACCTCGGGCTCGGCATCGCGGCGGCGGCGATGAGCTTGTGCGCGTTCCTGCTCGCGCTGGTGGCGCTGCCCGAGTCGCTGCCGCCCGAGAAGCGCGGGGCACACGCTCGTCAGCGCGGCGGACTCGAGCGCTTGATGGAAGTGCTGCGCATGCCCGGCGTGGGGCGAATCATCGCCGTCTTCGGCCTGGCGACGCTCGGCTTCTCGATGATGGAGGGCGTGTTCTCGCTCTACGTGCTGGTGCACTTCTTCCACGTCGAGGCGACGCCGGGCGCCTTGCCGGGACACGATCCGCTCTCGGTGTCCGCGGGCCGCTGGACGGCCGCCGTCTTCGTGGTCATCGGCGTGGTCTCGACGGTGGTGCAGGGCGGGCTCATCGGCCGGCTGCGCGCGGCGTTCGGCGAGCCGAAGCTGGTGGCCGCCGGCGTGGGCATCATGACCCTCGCGTTCGCGTTCGTGCCCGCGGTGGGCAGCGTGGCGCTCCTGATGGCGCCGATGGGCGCGCTCGCGCTCGGGTCGGGCATCAACAACCCGTCGATCTCCAGCTTGCTCACGCAGCGCGCGCCGGCCACGCGACAAGGCGAGGTCATCGGCGTGTACCAATCGGTGGGCAGCTTCGCGCGGACGGTCGGGCCGTCGCTGGGCGGCCTCTTCTTCCAGATGTTCGGCGAGACCACGCCATTCCTGGGCGCGGCGGCGCTGATGGCGCTCGCGACCGTGATCTCCCTGGGCCTGCTCAACGCCGGCCCGCGCGCGCCCGAGGCATCGGTCATCTGACCGACCTCCGGATGACCGACGCGGCCGCGCGCTCGATTCGAGATGCTGGGCTCACCAAGCTCGGAGCCCGCGATGTCGGAATGCGATCGTCCCAAGCCGCTGCGCCTCGATGTGGCGCGGCCGTGTCCGGTGAGCTGGGACACCATGGCCGGCGACGACAAGGTGCGCTTCTGCGCGCTCTGTCAGAAGTGCGTCTACAACCTCTCGGCGATGAAGCTCGCCGAGGCGCGGCAGCTCGTGGAGGAGCGGGAGGGCAAGATCTGCGTGCGCTTCTTCCAGCGCGACGACGGCACGGTGATGACCGAGGACTGCGCGTTCGGCATCGAGCGCGTGCGGCGATCGGTGCGCCGCGGCGTGGGCGCGACGCTCGGCTTCATCGCGGCGATGTTCGGGTTGGCCTCGCCCGGCATCTTCGGCGAGGAGCTGCGGCGCGTCTTCGGGGCGACCGCGACCACCGGCGCGCTCGTCAACACCCTTGACCCGCCGAAGAAGCCCAAGCACCACCACATGGGCGTGATCGGCTTTGCGTCGTACTCGACGATGAGCTAGCCCTTCACGCACACCACCTGGCGGAGCGTGTGGACGATGTCCACGAGGTCCGCCTGCGCGGCCATGACGGCGTCGATGTCCTTGTAGGCCATGGGCGTCTCGTCGATGACGTCGGCGTCCTTGCGGCACTCCACGTCGCGCGTGGCCTCGGCGTGGTCGTGCACGCTGAAGCGCTTGCGCGCCTCGGTGCGGCTCATCTTGCGGCCCGCGCCGTGCGAGCAGCTCTCCAGGCTCTCGGGGTTGCCCTTGCCGCGGACGATGAACGAGCGCGCGCCCATCGAGCCGGGGATGATGCCCAGCTCGCCCTTGCCCGCGCGCACTGCGCCCTTGCGCGTCACGAAGACCTCGCGGCCCAGGTGGCGCTCCTTCTGCACGTAGTTGTGGTGGCAGTTCACCGCCTCGAGCCGCGCGTCGAACGCGGGCAGCTCGCCGCTCTGCGCCAGCGCTTGGAGCACCGCGTCCATCATCAGCTCGCGGTTGCGGCGCGCGAAGTCCTGCGCCCAGCCGACGGCGTGGACGTAATCGTCAAAATAAACAGTACCCTCACGCAGGTAACCGAGATCGCGATCCGGAATCTCGAGGCCGAGCCGGTGCATCTCCTCGCGGGCGAGGTCGATGAAGTAGCTGCCGATGCGGTTGCCCACGCCGCGCGAGCCCGAGTGCAGCATCACCCAGACCTTCTGCGACTCGTCGAGGCAGAGCTCGATGAAGTGGTTTCCCGTGCCGAGCGTGCCCAGGTGCTCCAGGCTCGCGCCGCGGTCGAGGACGGGGTGCCGCTCGAGGATGCGCTTATAGCCCGCCTCGAGCTCGCTCCAGGCCTGGACGGCAGGCGAGGGCGGCACGTGCCACGCGCCGCGATCGCCGCGGCGGCCGTTGTTGGTGCGGCCGTGCGGGACCGCCTGCTCGATGGCCGAGCGTAGGTCCTTCAGGTTGGAGGGGAGTTGGTTGGCGTTGAGCGAGGTCTTCACGGCCATCATGCCGCAGCCGATGTCGACGCCCACCGCCGCGGGGATGATCGCCTCGCGCGTGGGCACGACAGAGCCCACCGTCGCGCCGATGCCGTGGTGCACGTCGGGCATGACGGCGATCCAGCCGTCGATGATGGGCAGCCGCGCCAGCTTGTGGAGCTGCTGCTGCGCCGCGAGCTCGAAGGGCACGCCGCGCGTCCAGGCCTTGATGGGCACGCCGTCATCGGACTGCAGGAGCTGGAAGGTCTCGTTCGACATGGGCTCACTGACGATCGAGCAGGGGAAACCCGACGGGCAAGGCTAGCCGCCGTCGGTACAGCTGTGGAGCTGACCGAAGCCGTCGCATTCCGGATCCATGAAGGTGCCAGAAGGCGTGTTGCACGCGGTTTGTAGCGTGGGCCCGACGTCGACGAGCTCTGCGACGAGCGCGCCGGAATCGGCGTCGAAGTAGGCACGGGCACCCTGATCGGCTTGGACACAGGAGATGAAGTTGTATCCGCCGCAGGAACCGGTCTGGGTTCCGATGCAGTACTGCTGGCAGGGGAGCGCGCTGACGTCGGCCCATGTTTGGACGCATGGGCCGCTTCCCAAGCAGAAGCTCGAGACGGTGCTGATGCAGGTCAACGGTTGCGGACCTGCGTCGGCGGGCCCCGCGTCGATCTGCCCGCCGTCGACCCCGGCATCGAGAGCGGTGGTCGAAGCGCCGGTGCATCCGGCAGCCACCACGAGCACGAGCGAGATGGAGCGAGCGGTCATCATCGGCTTGGTTCATAGTGCCCTGAAACCGCGAGAGCTTCATGCGAACGGCCTGGCCCATCCTGCTCGCACTCACCGCCTGCGCCACCGCGCCGCACGCGAGCCAGCCCTCGAGCTGCCTCATCCGCGACGAGAACCTCCAGCCCATGCAGTGCTTCGACTTCGTCGGCCCACAGAGTCGCGCGTACGGACCACAGACCTGCCGCGAGATGGAAGGCCGCCCCGAGTACGTTCCGAACTTGAGCTGCTCCGACGAAGGCCTCGTCGGCTCATGCACCACCGGCGCTGGCAGCGACACGGAAGTGGTCGAGCGCTGCTACCGCGATCCCGACGAGTGCCGCGCGCGCTGCAAGCGCCACGCGGGCACGTTCGCGCCGGTCGCCGCCGCGCCTAGCCCTTGAGCGAGACCACGTAGACGTTCCCGTCGGTCGTGTACTGCCGCTTCAAGAAGTCGGTCACGTTCGCCGGGCGCACACCCTGGGCCACGTTCCAGCTCGCCACGTTGCCCGTGGCGAGCAGGTCGGCCATCACCATGTCGCGCTCGCCGTCGAGGTGGTGGTCGATCTGGTGCGTGGCGTGGAGCGTCTGGGTGTCGAGGTTGAAGGCCAGGTCGCGCGTGGCGGCGATCTCCCAAATCGGCCGGCCCTGCGCGTCGGTCTTACCCGAGGCGAAGACGCGCAAATGGTCGCGCCCCTCGTGGTGGTCGTTGTTCTTCTCGAACGACATCACCTGCTTCTGGCCGCCGACGTACATCGCGCTCATGGGCGCGTCGGCGTCGTCCTGCACGTCCACGAACTTGCCGAGCGCGGTGTTGCCCGTGAGCAGCGAGAGCGCGCTCTTGATGTCGGCCGTGGGCGACTCGTTCTCCGACTTCACCCAACCGGCCTTCTGAAGCGTCGCCTGCAGCTCGGGCAGCGTTCCCGACACGGCCAGAGTCACCGGCTCGTGCGGACCGCCGTGGCCATCGCGCGCGAGGCGCTGCACGGAGGTCATGCCCGTGGAGCGCGCCTTCGCATCGGCGAGCGCCTGCGCGGGGAGCTTGGTGTACGGCGGCAGATCCGCCGGCGCGTGAAAGACGGGACCGAAGAGCTTCTGCAGCGCGGCCTCAGCGGCCTTCTTCGGCGCGTCCATGCCATCGACCTGGTTGGCAATCGCGGGCGCCACGTCCTTCGCCACGGACTTGACCGCGTGGCCGGCTGCCTTCACGACCGACGAGCCGACGATCTTGGAGAGGAAGCTCATGCTTCGATTGTCCCGGAGCCCGGGCGCCCGTTGTTCGCCTCCAGCGACGCAACGATGTGCAAAGCGCGCCAGGAACCCTTGCTAAAGTCCCAAGCGGGGCGCGTTTCCGCGCCGGAGGAGAGGTCATGGTCCGCGCTGGGTTCGGAGCTCTGGTCGTGGTGGCACTGCTTGGGGCTGCGCCCAAGCCGCCCACGTGCGACGCCAACGCGAAGGGCGTCATCTGGAACTTCGGCACCGACGCCGCTCCCGAGCTGAAGCGCTGCGACGGCAAGGCGTACGTGGCCTACAGCGTGCGTTGCCAGGACGCCGCCGCGTCGGGCGCTTATCCCGCGCCGCCGCCCGCTGCGCCGCCGACGAAGCAGCAGTGCGAGAAGGCCTGCGAGGACACCCAGAAGGCGTGCACCAACCACTGCAACAACGGCCTCGTCACCGACACGCAGTGCGTCGACCGATGCAACCGCTCGAAGGTCCAGTGCGCGGTGAAATGCTGACCTGCCGGCCGAGCGAGCGAACGAGGCGGATTGCCCGCGCTGCGCCCGCACCGCGCTCCTCGCCCGCGTGGTAAAAGCGAAGGCCATGTCCCACCCGCCCGTGACCATCGCCGTCGACGCCATGGGCGGCGACTTCGCCCCCGATGAAGTGGTGAAGGGCGTGGCGGAGATCTCGCTCGGGCACTCACACATCAACTCCATCCTGGTGGGTGACCAGAAGCGCATCACCGAAGTGCTCGGCCACGTGAAGCACAACCCCGAGCGCCTCAGCGTCCACCACGCGCCGCAGGCCGTGCCCATGGGCGCCAAGCCGAGCGAGGCGCTGAAGGAGCTGCCCGAGGCGTCGATTGTCGTCGCGGCGAGGCTCGTGCGCGACGGGACGGCCCAGGCGCTGGTGTCCGCGGGCAACACCGGCGCGAGCGTGCTCGCCTGCGCGCGCACCTGGCAGCTCATCCCCGGTGTGAAGCGTGCGGCCCTCGCGGCCGTGTACCCCACGCAGACCCAGCGCGGCATCAAGGAAGACCCGTTCTCGCTGTTGCTCGACGTGGGCGCCACCGTCGATGCCACCGCCCAGGACCTCGCCGCCTTCGCGGTGATGGGGGCGAGCTACGCGCGCGTCATCAGCCGCAACGAGACGCCGAAGGTCGCGCTGCTCTCCAATGGCACCGAGGAGAAGAAGGGCCCGGTGCGCGTGGTCGAGGCGCACGAGCTGCTTCGAAAAGTTCCGGGCATCGAGTTCGTCGGAAACATCGAGGGCGTCGATCTGCCGAAGGGCGTGGCCGACGTGGTGGTCTGCGACGGCTTCGTGGGCAACGTGGTGCTCAAGATGCTCGAGGGCATCAGCGAGACGGCCATGTCGCTCGCGCGCTACGCGGCCAAGGAGAAGCTGCTCTGGCGCGCGGGCCTGGCGATGCTCAGCTCGGGCTTCCAGCGCATCAAGACGCTCACCGACTGGGAGGAGTACGGCGGCGCGCCGTTCCTCGGCTTCGACCGGCTCTTCATCAAGGCGCACGGCCGCTCCAAGTCGCGCGCCATCCAGAACGCGTGCAAGGTGGCCGCCAAGGCCGCCGCCGCGGACTTGCCTGGGCAGATTGGCCGGACGGTGCAGGAGTTCGTGCCCGCCGGACCGGAAGAGACCGAGGTCACCAAGCCCTTGCGGGTGAAGAAATGAGCTTGGTGGATCGCATCGACCCGCCGCCGGCGAGGCACGTCTTCCGCTGGGACCTCGACAAGACGTACCTCCGCACCGACTTCGACACCATTCGCCAGCTGGTGAAGACCGCGCTGGAGAAGGCCTCGGAGAAGGTGAACGTGCCGGGCACCGCCGCGCTGATGCGCGAGCTCAAGCGCGAAGAGACGCGCGTGCTCATCGTCTCCGGCTCGCCCCGGCAGATGCGCCGGGTGATCGAGGACAAGCTCCGGCTCGACGGCGTGGTCTGGGACGAGCTGGTCCTCAAGGACAACCTGGGCAACGTGCTGCGCGGCCGCTTCCGCGCGATGCGGAACCAGGTCGGCTACAAGCTGCCGGTGCTGCTCGAGAGCCGGCTGCGCTACGGCCTCGCCGTGCCGGAGACGCTCTTCGGCGACGACGCCGAGGCCGACGCGTTCGTCTACTCGCTCTACGCGGACATCGTGGCCGGGCGCGTGTCGCGCGAGCTGCTCAGCGAGGTGATGGAGGCTGCGCGGCTCTATCCCGACGAGCGCGGGCGGCTGCTGCAGTTCTTCGACGAGCTCACCAAGGCGCGCGAGAACGCGGGCGGGCTGGTGGGCGTGGAGCCGGTGCGGCGGATCTTCATCCACCTCGACAAGCTCACGCCGCCCACGCGCTTCTCCGCGTACGGGCCGCGGCTGGTGCCCATCTACAACTACTTCCAGAGCGCGCTGGTGCTCATGGCCGACGGGCAGCTCAACTCGCTCTCGGTGATCAAGGTCGCGCTCGAGATGGTGCAGGGCTACGGCTACAACCTCATCTCGCTCTCGAACTCGTTCCAGGATCTCATTCGCCGCGGGATTCCCGTCTCGCAGGTGGCCGGCGCGCTCGCCGAGGCGCTGACCACCCACAACCCGGTGCTGGCGGCGCTCTTGCCCGCGCCGGACATCCTCGCGGCGTTCGCCGGGCGCGTGGCTTCGCTCGGTGCGCCGCCGCCAGCGCCGGCTGCGGTCGACGTCGACTATCGCGCGCTCATCGACGACGCGCGGCCAAGGACGGACAAGAAGCGGCGGCTGTCGGCGAACGAAGAGTAGTCGAGGAGTCGGCGCTGGGAAGCGCCTCCCACAAACCTCAGCCGCCAAATTGGATCCCACAATTGGGAGGGATCGAGGTCGAAGTGTGTCTGTGGGAGGCGCTTCCCAGCGCCGACCCGCTCTTGCCATCCCAATCTGACGTGCCCACCTTGCGCCCACACGGGCCCGTGCGCGCGGCCCCGGGAGCCCACGATGGCCCAGAGCCAAGCCCAGAACGGCGCCGCCACGGCGAACCACGCAATGGAGCGCGTGGAGGAGCAGCTCCAGGCTGCGAAAGATGCCCTCGCCGACACCGACGTGAAGGTGCGCGCCTTCGTGAAGGAGCGACCGATCCTGTGCCTCGCCGGCGCGATCGCCCTCGGCTACGTGGTCGGCAAGCTGGTCTCGCGACGCTGAAGGAGGACGCCATGCCCGAGCAAGAACACAACGGCCGCGGCCACGCCGAGAAGGCCATGCACCACGGCAAGGCCCTGCGCGACGACGCCGTGGGCCTCGCCAGCGAGCTCCGCGGCGCCGCTGGCGACCTGCAGGACAAGCTCGACCTCGCCGGACGCATGGAGCGCAACCCGTACGCCACCCTCGCGGTGGCCGCCGGCCTCGGCTACGTCCTCGGCGGCGGCCTCTTCTCGCGCTTCACCGGTCAAGCGCTGCGGCTGGGCGTGAAGGTGATGCTCCTGCCGCTCTTGAAGAGCGAGCTGGCCGCGCTGGGCGACGCCGCGGCGCAGGGCGCGTTCTCGGACGAGCAATAGAAAAAGGGGAAGGTCGTTCACATGAACTTGAAGCAGCTGAAGCTCGACGCGCTGGCCAAGCAGCTCGGCAACCTCGACAAGGACGACGTGCTCGAGGTCCTCGGCCTGGAGACCCGCCGCGACGCGGGCGACTACCTCATCCCTGGCCTGCTGGTGTTCGGCGCCGGCGTGGCCGTGGGCTGCGGGCTGGGCTTCCTGCTCGCGCCGCGCACCGGCTCGGAGCTCCGCGGCCAGCTCGGCGAGGCCATCGGCCAGGGCTTCGAGAAGAGCAAGCAGGGCGCCCAAGCGGTGCGCGACCGCATCTCCGAGGCGGCCAAGTCGTTCCAGGATTGATGTTGCACTCCTGAGCCGGCTCCTGCGTTGATCGGCGGCCCATCCTGGAGCCGCCATGCATCGCCGCTTTGTCGCTGCCCTCGTGACCGCGCTCGCCCTCGGCGCGTGCGGCAGCGGCACCACGAGCGGCAACTCGGGCTCCACCAGCGCCGGGACCACCGCAAACAGCGGGACCACCGCGAACACCAGCGGGACGGACGGCACCGGCGCGAACGGCGGCTCGACGGGCAGCACCAGCGCGTCCACGGGCGGCAGCACGTCCAACGCGACCTCGACTTCGAGCTCCACCTCGACGGCGTCGACCAGCACGAGCGCGTCCAGCACCGGGACCAGCGCGAGCGCGACCTCGTCGACGGGCGCGACGGGCTCCAGCACCTCCTCGACGACGTCCACGGGCTCGACGTCGACCTCCACCGGCAGCTCCACGGGCTCGACCAGCACGAGCACGTCCTCCTCGACGGGCTCGACCGCCACCGGCTCGTCGACCAGCAGCGCCGGCTCGACGGGCACGAGCGGAACCGACCTCACCTGCGCGCAGAGCACCTCGACGACCGTTCCGGCCGACGCGTACGCCATCGCCAACAGCGGCGGCAGCGTCTACGCGTTCTTGCGCGACGACACGCACTGGACGGTGATCAACAGCGGCAGCGGAACGACGCGGACCATCAGCTTCCCCACCGGCTTCACCTCGATGCACGTGATGAGCGTGGAGCTCGCGCCGTCGGGCGAGCAGCTCATCCTCTTCGCGGCTTCGGGCACCACCCCCACGCACGCCGCCTTCTTCAGCGCGGGCACGTTCTCCGCGCCCATCGCGCTGCCCGCGAACACGGTCACAGCGCACGCGGACGCGCAGGATCACCTCTTCGCCGTCGACGGCAGCAACGTCCTCTGGGATGGCTCGGGCGGCAGCTTCATCAACCGCGGCGGCCTGCCGCTCACGAACGTGAACACGTACTACGGCGGCTACTGGAACTGGAACGTCGCGCCCAACGGCCGCGTGTACCTGGCGTACATCGATCAAGGTCAGCAGTTCGTTTGGCTGATGTGGCTCGACGCCGGCGCGCTCGGCTGGAGCAACGCCATCAACACCATCCCGCAGTCGCAGAGCACGCTCGCGGGCCTCGACCTCGCCATCGGTCGCGACGGCTCGGTGCACCTCGGATTCACGCTCGTGGACACGAGCGGCATGGAGTACGGCTCGCCGACCTACTACATCCGCAGCCAGGACGGCTCGACCTGGGGGCAGGGCGAGACGCTGCACAACGTCGAGACCGTGAACGACATCAACTACTCCTATGGAATCGTGAGCCTGGTGGCCCTGGGCTACGACACCGCCCAGGCGTACCTCGAGGGCTATGGCCTCGCCCGCTACGCCAACCGCTGCGGCGCGGCCCAGCCCTGGTATGGCTGGAACTGGGTCGCCCTGGCCGCCGACGGCTCGCTCACGAACAACCCGGAGCAGATGTCGGTCGACGAGAACGGCACGCCCGCGTTCCTCATGCCGGTGAACGGCATCTGGGAAGTGCAGCAGAACCAGTAGGCCGTCGCGCGCCAGGTCGACGGGCGGGCGTGCATCCAGCGGGGGCGAAGCGGTCCGGGCCCGGGTATCATGGCGGCATGTCCGTCCGCCCCCGGCTCGCGGCGCTGCTGGTGACGCTCTCTGCCTGCGTGACCGCGCCCCTCACGCAGGAGCGCTACCAGGCGCTCTCGCCCGAGTCGAAGGCGCTCTTCGACAAGTACCACCAGTTCATGACCGACGAGCGCGAGGAGGCCTTCCTCGGCGCGCCCAACGACGCCGAGCGGCGCAAGATCGTCGAGGACATGCACGTCGAAGAGCGGCTCGCGGAGTTCCCCAAGTTCGTCCAGGAAGCGATCTGGTCGCGGACGCCCGTGGTGGGCATGGACAAGAACGCGCTCTTCCTCGCGGTGGGCAAGCCCGACGCCGTCGACCGCCAGAACGTCGACCCGGACACCCACGAGCTTCCCAAGGAAGTCTGGCGCTACCGGCGCGGCCCCGCGCTGGAGCACGACTACATCATCACCGTCGTCAATGACCACGTCATCGACGTGCAGGCTCCACAATTCAAATAAACAATACAACCGTGGCCAAGACATCCGAGAGCAGGGCCCTCGCCGTGGCCCTCGAGTCCGAGAGCCTGGAGGCGCTCTACGCCGCCTGGCTCGACGTGCGCCTGCAGAACGCCCAGGCCGCCGCCGCGCTCGCGAAGGAGCACGAGCTCCTGGATACGCGCGCCGCATACCTCCTCAAGACCGTCGAGGCCGCGCGCAAGCTCCCTGCCGAGCCCGCGCCCAAGAAGGCAAAGAAGCCCAAGGCCAAGTCGACGAAGAAGTCGAAACAGCTCGTCGAGGCGGATCCGCTGGCCCAGTTCCACGCGCAGGCGCGCGCGGAGCTCGAGCGCGCGCGGAAGGACCTCGTCGCCCGCCAGAAGAGCGAGGAGAAGGAAGCTGCAGCCACCGACACGCGAGTGCGCAAGGCGCTGCTCGCCCGCGCGGACCTGCACCTCAAGCTGCACAAGCCGAGCGTGAAGCTCAACGCGCACCCTGTCGGGAAGGACCAGGTGCTCCTGCAGCTCGGTCCGATCGGCGAAGAAGACGCGGTGCTCTTGCTGCGGCTGCTCCACGGCAAGCTGCCCACGCGCTGGGGCTACTACGGCGATGACGCCATCGAGGATCTCCAGCGCGGACCGGCGCCGCTGTATCGCGACGAGGGCGTGACCGAGCCGTGGCCCGCGGACGCTGAGGCCTTCGACGCTGCGGCGTTCGCCAAGGGCGACTTCACCCCCGTGCGCGCGAACTTCGCTTTCGCGCTGGGCGAAACCGGCTTCCCGCACTTCCGCTTCGTGCACCGCGGCCCGGTCGGCCAGGTCGAAGCCCGTCGCAAGGGCGAGCCGTACCAGCACGTGCTCCGCCGCGAGGACGCCGAGCTGCTCTCGGGCTACTTGCTGCGGCTCAAGCTCTCCGGCCGCATCGAGCTCCAGCTCGACGTCGGATAATCAGAACTCAATTCAACAGTTCGGGTTGCCGCGTTCAGGCGCGATGCACAGCTTGTGCGCGCCGTCCACTTGCCTGCGGGGCAGCCCATGTCATTGCGGATTCTTGTGATTGCACTGCTCGCGTTTGAAGGTGCCGCGCTCGGCCAGGAAGCCGCGGTGAAGCCCGGCTCCCCGAGCGCGACCACGTCGATTCCAGGCAATCAGCTCCCGCCACCGACGCCGCCGTTCCGGGGAAAGATCGAACGAAACGCCTCGCAGTCGACGCCGTACTGGGCACCGCGCGTGGTGCCGCCGAAGAACGCGCCCAACGTGCTGCTCATCATGACCGACGACACGGGCTATGGCGTCACGAGCACGTTCGGCGGCGTGGTGCCCACGCCCAACCTCGACAGGATCGCCGCGCGCGGACTCCGCTACACGAACTTCAACTCCACGGCCCTCTGTTCGCCCACGCGCGCGGCGCTGATCACCGGACGGAACCATCACTCGATGGGCTTTGGCGTCGTCGCGGAGCAGGCGACGGGCTTCCCCGGCTACGACAGCGTCATGACGCGCGACAAGGCGACCATCGGCAAGATCCTCAAGGACCACGGCTACTGGACCGCGTGGATTGGCAAGGATCACAACACGCCCACCTACCAGGCGAGCCAGGCCGGACCTTTCGATCAATGGCCCACGGGAATGGGTTTTGACTACTTCTATGGGTTTGTCGGCGGCGACACGAGCCAGTGGCAGCCGAATCTCTTCCGCAACACGAGCGCCATCTACCCGTACGACACGGACAAGAACTTCAACCTCATCACGGCGATGGCGGACGACACCATCGATCAGCTCCGTCGGGTGACGGCGATCAATCCGGACCAGCCATTCTTCATTTACTACGTACCGGGCGCCGTCCACGCGCCGCACCATCCGACGCCCGAGTGGATCAAGAAGATCAGCGACATGCACCTCTTCGACAAGGGGTGGAACGCACTGCGCGAGCAGATCTTCGCGAATCAGAAGAAGCTGGGTGTGATTCCGCAGGATGCGCAGCTCACGCCCTGGCCGAAGGATCTCTTGAAAGAATGGAGTCAGCTCACGCCGGAGGAGCAGAAGCTCTTCATTCGTCAGGCCGATGTGTTCGCGGCGTACTTCGCCTACACGGACCACGAGATCGGCCGCGTGATCGATGAAATCGACAAAGAAGGAAAGCTCGATAATACGCTCGTGATTTACATCGCCGGCGACAATGGCAACAGCGCCGAGGGGACGCTCGTGGGTACGCCCAACGAGGTCGCGGCGCTCAATGGCGTCACCATGCCTGTCGCCGACCAGATGAAGTTCTACGACGCGTGGGGCTCCGACGACACGTATCCCCACATGGCCGTCGGCTGGAGCTGGGCCTTCGATACCCCCTTTTCGTGGACCAAGCAGATCGCTTCACACTTTGGCGGCGTGCGGCAGGGGATGGCCATCTCGTGGCCCCGAGGCATTCATGAGAACGGTGGAATCCGCAACCAGTTCCACCACGTCATCGACATCGTGCCGACGATCCTCGAGGCCGCCGGAATTCAGGCTCCGGCGGTCGTTGACGGCATTCCCCAGAAGCCCATCGAAGGCACGAGCATGGTGTACACGTTCGATCCCTCGAACGCGAACACGCCCTCGCGGCACCTCACTCAATACTTTGAAATGATGGGTGACCACGCCATCTATCACGATGGTTGGATCGCCAGCACGAAGGTGATGCGCCCGCCCTGGGAGATCGCAGGGAAGGTGAGCCAGGATCCCTCGTCGTTCCCGTGGGAGCTCTATGATCTTCGCCATGATTGGACGCAATACGAGAACGTCGCGGGCAAGTACCCCTCGAAGCTGAAGGAGCTCCAGCGGCTCTTCTGGACGGAGGCCGCGAAGTATCAAGTTCTCCCCCTGGACGCGTCTGTCGCCACGCGGCTGATTCAGCCCCGCCCCAGCCTCGCCGCTGGACGTACGGACTTCACCTGGAATGGCCCCGTCACGGGAACGCCGAACGGCGACGCGCCAAACCTCCTCAACGCTTCGTTCACCTTTCGCGCGAACGTGGACGTGCCGGCGAATGGCGGCGAGGGGATGATCGTGACGCAGGGCGGACGCTTCGGCGGCTACGGCTTCTACGTCCTCAAGGGCCGGCCGGTGTTCGTCTACAACTACTTCAACATGAAGCGCACATTCTGGGAGGCGGGCAACACCATGGGCGCGGGGCGGCACATCCTCGAGTTCACCTTCAAGTATGAGGGAATGGGCCCGGAGACCCTGGCATTCAACAATATGAGCGGAATTGGTCGCGCGGGCACCGGCGTCCTGAAGGTGGACGGAAAGGAAGTCTCGACCGAGACCGTGCCCAACACGATGCCGCTCATCATGCAGTTCGACGAGAACTTCGACATTGGCTCCGACACAGGAACGCCCGTGACCGAGGACTACGGCATTCCCTTCAAGTTCACGGGCAAGCTCGACAAGCTCACGCTCCACATCGATCGCCCGCAGCTCACGCCGGCCGAGGAGCAGAAGCTCAAGGAGATGTCGCGCAACAAGCAAGCGAGTGAGTAGCCGCTGCTACGCTCCATGGCCGACACCGCCGTGGCCGCCGGCTACGGAGTCGCCTCGGGCTTCCACGCGGCCCAGCTCAGGCCCACGAGGAAGATCTGCCCGACCGGCCTCGCGCGATCGCCGAAGTCGTGCTCGTACCGTCCGAGCACCTTGAGGCGCCACTGGGGAATGAGCAGGCCGAGCTCGGGACCGACGCTGAAGGCGCGTTCGCGGAGGCCCTGGAGCTGCGGCGGCAAGTCGGCGCCGCGGTCGTCGCTCACCTGCCACAGCGCCGCGCCGGCAACTCCGACATCAACGATCCGCGCGAGGGTCTTGCCCAGGCCTCCCTGGAGTTGCATCGACGTGCCGCGGGTGACGTCGAGGCCCGGCTTGCGCGCGTAGAAGTCGATGCTGCCCAGCGCGGAGAGGCGCCAGGTGCGCGCCGCGTCGAAGAAGACGGTGCTGCCCAGTGCCGGCTCCTGCACCCACTGCGAACGCCCGATGCCGCCCACGCCGCCGGCCGCGAGGTTCCGCGTGGGCGCGTACAGCGCGTACGACGCGACCACGTCGAGCCGCGGGGTGTGCCAGCCCAGTTGCAAGGGCAGGAGGTACGCGTCGGCGAGCCCGAAGCGATCCAGGCTGGCCTCGGGGTTGGCGGTCTGCGCGGAGACGTGCGTGAGCGGCGCCGCGACCGCCGCCCCGTACGACGCGCCGAGCACGGGCAACTTCCACACGCCCAGCACGCCGATGCCATTGGCCACCACGTCGATGTCCAGTCCCACGGGCAGTGCCTGTCCCGTTCGGCCCACGAGCACGTTGGCGTTGTAGAACATCAAGCGATCGCTCACGTAGATGCCGGGCTGCGGCTGGGTCCCTGCGTCCAGGCCGACGGTGCCCAGCGTCTTGTGGCCGAGGTCCTGCTGGGCGTGGCACACCGAGCTCGCGGTGAGCGCCGCCACGAATGCGGTGGTGACCAGGGCCTTGCGCGAGCGCATGCGTCTGCAGAAGGTACGCACCCCCGCGGCGCGCTCTCGGGCTCGCGTTCACCGTCGACCAGGTCGTCGAATGTCGGCGCCGCAGCGGGGAAGTGTGCAGCCTGAACCTTCCGACTTCCCGCGGACACTGACTACACACTTCGTTCACAGGCAAGCGTGCAAGGGGTTGCCAGCCGGGACCCCGGCTTGACGCGCGAGCCTGGTAGACCTACTCAATTCTTCCCTTCATCGGAGCGCGCATGCGCAAGGCCGTCACCACGGACAGGGCACCCAAGGCCATTGGGCCGTACTCGCAGGCAGTGAGCGTGTCCGCGGGGCGCATGGTCTTCTGCTCCGGCCAGATCCCCCTCGATCCCGAGACGGGCAACATGGTCGACGGCGACATTGCGCTCCAGACGGAGCGGGTGATGAAGAACCTCGAGGCGGTGCTCGGCGCCGACGGCATGACGTTCGGAAACGTGGTGCGCACCACGATCTTCCTCGCGGACATGAACGACTTTGCAAAGGTGAATGAAGTGTACGGCCGGTACTTCAAGGAGGCGCCGCCCGCACGCGCCACCGTCCAGGCCGCGGCCCTGCCCAAGGGTGCGCGGGTGGAGATCGACTGCATTGCGGTGGGGTGACCCATGTTGAAGCGCGTGTTCTCGCTGATCGTCATGCTCTCGCTGCCGGCCGCGGCGTGGGCCCAGACCGCTCCCGCGAGCGCGCCGCCGCCGCCGCCCATCGTGGTGGCGCCGACCTCCGAGCCGCCGCCTCCGCCGCCGCCGAGCTATCCGCCCGCGGAGCCCGCGCGCACCCAGCCCAACCTCGTGCCGACGAACCTGCAGCCGTATTCGCCCATCGTGCAGCCTGCGCCCGCCAAGGAGGACTCGCAGCACGAGCTCGGGCTGATGGCCGGTGAGTTCTTCGCCAGCGCCGCCGTGACCACCGCGGCCACGGTGGCCGTGCTCAGCGCCATCGGCAGCACCGAGACCACGAGCCAGCAGGCCACCGCGGAGATCGTCTCGCTGCTCTACATCGCGCTCATCCCCGCGGTGAGCTCGCTGCCGGTGTGGCTCATCGGCATGCTCAGCGATCGCTACGACGTGCGCATCGGCCCCGCGATGGAGGCGGGCTCGGCGATCAGCGGCGTGGCGGTGATCATCTACCTCATCGCCAGCGAGGTGGACCCGAACGGCAACTCCACCAACACCTGGAAGTACGCCGCGGGCGGCGCGCTCATCATCGCCATGCCGCTCGCCGAGGTGATCGCCACCAACGTCACCAAGACACCGAAGAGCGCCGCCATCGGGCCCTTGAGCGCGCCCATCCTGCCCGAGGTGCCGCAGCGCTTCGCGGCCGCGGCGTCCACACCCCTGCCGGGCACGGTGATGCTCGGGCTGCCTGCGGTCTCTTTCTAGATGTAACCAAACGGTTACGACGTGCGCCTGACGGCTGCGTCGGGCCCCGGGCGTCCGACCGAGCCGGGCCCTTCGCACCTGCCCACATTTCTCGCCAGAGCGGCCACCGCCCGGGGTGGGCCCGGTGCAGGGCCGTGCGCGCTGGAGGCGAGACATGACTTTTCTGGACAAGTACAGGATCAACCGGGCGCTGCGGCAGGTTGGCAACTACGACCTCGACGGCGTGTTGGGTCGCTTTGGCCTGGAGCGGCGGAGCATCGCGGCCGACGTGGCTGCCGACGTGGGCTTCTTCGTGCTTGGCTGCCTGGCCGGTGCGCTGGCGGGCGTGTTCTTCGCGCCGCGTCGGGGCATCGAGCTGCGCGAGCAGATGAAGAAAAGCATTGGCGAGCGCGGCTTCGTGGGCGGCATGCAGGAGACCATCCGCCAGACGCCCGCAGGGCGCGCGTAGGCCACCTCGAGAAGGCATCGGCCCTTCCTCGCGCGAGCGGGGAAGGGCGTTGTTCGCTCGGGCCCGCGAACGAGCGCTCGCTCGAAGGTTTGACAGCCCCCGCGCGAGGGGATGTGATCGCCGCAAGGCCTCCCGTGAATCCGCTCGCGTTCTTCCGCCGCGTCCAGACCGACATCGACTACGCGCTCCGGCACGACCCCGCGGCGCGCTCGCGCACCGAGATCCTGCTCGCCTACCCGGGGCTGCACGCGCTCTGGCTGCACAGCGTGGCGAACGGGTTGTGGACGCGCGGACACCACCTCTCGGCGCGCCTGCTCGCGCACACTGCGCGGCGCCGCACCGGCGTGGAGATCCATCCGGGCGCCACCATCGCGCCGGGCGTCTTCATCGATCACGGCATGGGCGTGGTCATCGGCGAGACGTCGGTGATCGAAGAGGGCTGCCTCATCTACAAGGGCGTGGTGCTCGGCGGCACGAGCCTGGAGCGAAAAATCCGACACCCGCACCTCGCGAAGAACGTCGTGGTGGGCTCGAACGCGTGCATCCTCGGCGCGCTGCACATCGGCGAGGGCGCGCGCATCGGCTCAGGCTCCGTGGTGGTGCGCGACGTGGCCCCGGGCGCGACGGTCGTCGGCGTTCCCGGGCGCGTGGCGCGCTCGGCCAAGCGCGAGGCCTTCGCGGAGCAGCTCGACCACGCCAGCCTGCCCGACCCGGTGACGGAGATCGTGCGTGGGTTGGCGCACCAGAACGAGGTCTTGCTGGAGCGCCTGCTGCGGCTGGAGAAGCAGCTCGGCGTGGCGTCGACCGAGGCGACCCGCTTCGATCCCGACGACCTGATCAGCGGCCGCCGCCGCTGAGCGCGAGCGGACACAAGCCCTCGTCGAGGAGCCGCGCGTAGAGCTTCGCTTCGGGCAGCTTCGATTCGGCGCGCAGCCTTCGCAGCTCGCGCTTACCCCAGAAGTACGAGAGCCCGTAGGTGGGATTGAGCCGGAAGTCGTCGACCTCGGCGAGCGCGTCGCGTTCGGTCAAGCCGGCCTTCTCGACGAGCAGCCGCGCGGCCGCGTTGGCGTCGAGCTCGCCGCGGGCGTAGCCGATGTCGGCGCGCGCACGCACCGCGCGCCAGAGCGCCTCGCGTTTCACTGCCCGTGAAATGAGCGGATCGTCTGGAAAGAGCTCGGCGTAGCGCGCTTCGGCGAAGTGCGCCCAGCCCTCCATCAGCTCGCCGGCGAAGAGCCCCGCGCCGAGCCCCGGAATCGGACAAAGGTCTACCGCGCGCCAGGGCCGGTTCGCGGCGTTCGCGCGCGCGGCCTGAAGTGCGTGCCCCGGACCGCCCTCGTGCACCGCGAGCAGCAGCCGCCGCCCCGGATCGCGCAGCAGCGGGGAGGCCGCGTTCACCACCACGAGCGAGGGCTCATCGGGGCGCAGCGGCCGCGCGGTGAACACGGCCGCGTTCGGAATGCTCGACTCTAGCCCGGGCGGCACCGCGAGCACCTCGAACCGGGCGCCGCTCGCAGGAAGTCCGGCCAGCTTCCACACGCCCTCGGTGAGCTCGAGCTCGGTGCGCAGCGCGTCGCGGAGCACGTCGGGCGGGAAGTCCTGCGGCTGCGGCTCGGACGACTTGGCGAGCGCGTCGCGAAGGCGGGCGATCTCCGCGTCGGCTTCTTCAGCGATCTCGTCGGGCAATGCGTCGATCGCGCGCGCATGCAGGAGCTGCTCGAGCGCCTCGCGGCCGAGCGGGCCGAGCGACGAGCCCGGCCTCAGCGCGTCGAGCCAGGCCTGGTGCTCGGCGAGCGCGAGCAGCGCGGCCTGGAGCGCATGAACGGAGACGACGTCGGCGAGCGCGTCGACCTGCTCGCGCAGTCCCTGGCACGCGTCACGCGCGAGCTCGAGCGCGCGGGGATCCGGCGAGTCGCGACCCTCGCGGCCAGGCGGGAGCACGCGCGGCAATGAGGTGAGCCACGCATCGAGCGTCTCCTTCGCGCCCGGCTCGCTCTCGGCGACGAGCGCCTCGCGAAGCAGCAGCGCGCCCAGCTCGGACAGCACGTCGGGGTTCTTCTTCCAGCGGCCGCTCTCGAAGAGGTGCGCGAAGCAGTCGGCCGCGCGGGTCACCAGTGTGGCGTCGAGCCCGGTGGCGTCGCGGGCGAGCGCGCGAATCGAGGCGATGCGCTCCTGCGCGAGACCGGGCGCGAGCGAGCTCAGCGGCCGGGCCTCGGGCGCGCCCGCGAAGGCAGCCAGCTCGGGCCAGAGGTCGCAGAGCGTCTGGAATCCGAACTCGAGGCTCACGGTGACGGCGCCAGGGTGCGGAGGTAGTTGCGCGCGGTGTCCGGCGCGATGACCACGGCCACATCTCCCTCGCGCCAGCTCGCGGAATCGCGAAGCGCAGCGGCCACGGCCGTGCCTGCCGATAGGCCGATCAGCAAACCTTCTTCACGGGCCACGCGCTGGGCGATCGAAATCGACTCGGTGTCTTCCACGCGGTGCCGCGCGTCGACACGCACGCCGCCAAAGTTCTCGGAAGGATCTTCGTCGGTGATGCCTTCCACGACCGTCGGCTCCTGCGCAGGCTGCCCCACGACCAGCCGAAGCGATGGATTCCGCTCGCGGAGAAAGCGCGTCGTGCCCGAGAGCGTGCCGCTCGTGCCGATGCAGCCCACGAGCACATCGACGCGCCCCGCACAGTCGCGCCAGAGCTCGGGCCCCGTGGTGTCGAAGTGCGCGTCCGGGTTGGCGAGGTTCTCGAACTGACCCAACCGGTGCGCGCCGGGCCGCTCCTTCGCCATTCGCTCGGCCACCGCGACGTAGCTCTCGGGATGCTCCAGCGGCAGGTCGGGTGGGGTGAGCACGATCTCGGCGCCGAGCAGTCGAAGCACGGCCTGCTTGTCGGCGCTCGCGTTGCGCGGCATGGCCACCACGGCCTTGTAGCCGCGCGCTGCTGCCACCAGGGCGAGCCCGATGCCGGTGTTGCCGGCCGTGCCTTCCACGAGCGTCGCGCCGGGCTTCAGCGCTCCCGCCTGCTCGGCCGCGAGGACCATGGACTTCACCGCGCGGTCCTTCGCCGAGCCGCCCGGGTTCTGCGCCTCGAGCTTGAGCAACAGCGTGCCGCGAAGGGGGCGCACGCGCTGGAGCGTCACCAGTGGCGTTTCGCCGATGGCGCCGAGGATCGAGTCGAGCCGCATGCCCCGCAGGATATCCGCACCCGCGGCCGGTGGGCGTTCGAATCAGGGCGCGCGCTGCGCCAGCGCTTCGCCTTGGGACAGAGCGGGAGGCGGCCGGAGCGTCCGCTCGACGATCTTCCGCGCCGCCGCACCCGCAGCCGCGGTGAGCACCGAGAGCACCAGGCGCACCGGCAGCGACGGCTCACCGCCGGCCACGCGCTCGGGATGATCGATGGCGCGCCTCGCCGCCTTGCGCGCCCGACGGATCTTCGCCCGCGGCCGCTGCTGCTCGCGGCGCTGCGCGATGGCGAAGGCCGCGAGCCCCGCGAGGGCGAGCACACCCACCGTCGCAGCGATGGCCACCGGGAGCGCGTGCTGCTTGAGCTGCGTGGGCAGGTCCATGAGCTGCTTGCGTCGTCGATCGAGCTCCTCCACGGCGCCGCCGAGCTCGGTGCGCAGCGCGGCGATCTCGTCCTGCAGCCGGTCGGTGTTGACGGACGTCGCTTCCTTCACGAGAGCCTCCGCTTGGCCCAATCCACGTTGTCCTGCAGGTTCTGCCGGGTGGCCGAGAGCGGCTTGTCCACCTTGTGCGCCCACGCCCAGAAGGCGAGGCCGCCGGCGACCAACAAGAGCGCCAATCCCACCAGCAGCGCCGCGAGCCATGGCGCGATGACCAGCCCCACGGCCAGCGCGCCCGCCACGAAGAGCACGCACACGCCCCACACCGCGAGCATGGCCGCGGCGCCCGCGCCCTTCAGCGAGCCGAGCTCGGTCTTGACGTCCTGGCGAAGCTCGGCGCGCGCGAGCTGAACCTCCTTGCGCGCCAGCATCTGGGCCTTCTCCGCGATCTCGCGCACCAGCTCGGCCGTGCCTTGCTCGGCGCGGATTCGTCCACCGTTTGGCGCCTCGCGCTCGCCCAGCGACATGTCGCGGTCTCCAATCTTAACCAGATGGTTATGTCGTCACGGCCACGGGTCTTTTTCGGGGTGGGCCATGGGCGGCATGCGCGCCTCGGGCGGTGAGCCGCGCGGTTCGTCTGGGGTGAACGGGTCCCGGATGCCCTCGACGGCACCCAGTCTGTCGTCCATCTCCGAAGGCAGGCGGTCGGCGCTCGCGGCCATGCTGGTGCGCGCCTGGGCGGCGAGCCCGGGGTTGGCCTGGGCGCCGAGGCGATGCTCGCGGTCCGCGCGGGCGAGGGCGTCGAGCTCCTCGCGGGCCTCGGCGCTGGCCCGGCCGGAGTGCCAGGGCGTCCAGTTCGGGCTGCGCGGGGCGTCGGCGCGGTACTGCTCGGCGGGGCGGCGCAGGAAGACCTCGGAGCCGGAGACGGAGGCCACCTCGTCCATGCCCACCGTGAAGTCGCGAACCTTGAAGAGGCCCGACTCCACCACCAGCTCGTCGCTGTCGCAGCGGACGACCTTTCCGATCTTGTGGCCGTCGGAGCCCCGGACCTGCTTGCCCTTGCAGTCGATCAACATGGAGATGCGCCTCCGCGACAAAGCTAGGGACGATGGCGCCGAGCGGCCGAGCAGCCGAGCAGGCGAGCGCCCGAGCGCTTCAAGGGATGCCGCGGGTGCTCGAGCCCGGGGTGAGGCCGACCTCGTGCGCTTGCTCCGGGCCGCCGAGGATGGCGCGGGCGCGGTGGGCCTTCTCGGCGTCCCAGTGGCCGTCGTCGACGTCGCCGCCGGCGCGGTAGTAGGCGGCGCTCTCGTGGAGGTGCGCCGTTCCTTCTTCGACGCGCTTCACCTCGTCGTAGGGGATGAACGTATCGCGCGGGAAGATCACCCCGGCCTCGACGGTGAAGTAGTCGTCGTCGCAGCGGATGATGCGGCCCACGCGGCGGTCGTCGCTGCCGCGGGCGGTGAGGCCCAGAAGCTCTTGTCGTGCTGGCTGCATGGTCGCTCCTTCGTCAGCGGCGCTTGCGGGTGACGCCGCCGCGGTGGGTGCCGCGCGCGCCCTTCACGATGCGGTCCGAGTCGTCGTCGGCGCTGCCCTCGGCCTCGACGTCGGGCGGCTCCACGGGTGGGCCGGGCGGCAGCTTGTTGGGCCCGATGCTGCTCGCGCGCAGGCCTGGCGCGGTGGCGTCGTTGGGGCGCTCCGGGTCGTCGCCGAGCTCGGCGCCCGGCTGCAGCTCGGCGATGGGCGGCTCGCCATCGACGGTCACGTCGTGCAGGCGACCGTCCTGGATACCGGCCGGCGCGGCGCCTGGCTCCACGGCGAGCTGGCGGTACCACGCCGCCCCGCGCCTCAGGACCACGGCGTCGCCCTCGGTGCGCAAGAGGTCGCCGTGGGGCACCTCCAGCCGCCCCAGGTCCGGCACGTCGAGGATCAAGCGATCGGCGCGAAGCTCCACCAGGGTGCCCACGCGGACGCCGTCGAATCCCAGGGCCTCGCGTCCGCGCAGCTCGTCTTGGCTCTCCATGCGGGCAACATGCGCACGTGCCAGGCGGGCTGAAACCCTCGATCGGGAAGCGGGAGGGCGGGGATGGGCGCACACGGCCGTCGCCCGCGGGGCACCGGCAGGATCGCGGGTGGCTCGGCCTTCCCCGCTTCACCCGGACGCGCACTTGCTTGGGGAACGGTACCGGTGATCGGTGTGCGGTGATCGGCGCCGAGCACCCGACGCAACATCTCGCATCATCGCTTCCGCTTGTGCCGCGCGGCTGCCTTCGGCCGGTGCCGCCGCTCTCCCTTCGCCTCCGACGCTCCCTTCGACCGCGACCGCACCTCCGCCAGGCTCGCCGCGAGTACGTCGGCCAGGCTGCCGCTCGGAGCCGGCTTCACCGCTTCCTCTTCCACCACCAGCTCCTGACCCGCCGCCTTGCGCTCGATCATCGCCAGCACCTTGTCCCGGTAGTCGTCGCGGTACTTGGTGGGATCGAACTCGGTGGCCAGGCCGTCCACCAGCTTCTTGGCCATCTCCAGCTCGCGCGCGGTGGGCTCCGTCGCATCGGCCTCGGCAAGCCCGGGCAGATCATTCGGATCGGCCACCTCGTCCGCCCAGTGCATGGTGGAGAGCACCAGCGCACGCCCCACCGGCCGCAGCGCGCAGAGGTACTGCTTCGTCCGCAGCACCACCTTGGCCAGGCCCACGCGGCCGGCGTCGGCCATCGCGCGCTGAAGGAGCGCGTACGAGCGCCCGGCCTTTTCATCCGGCGCGAGCAGGTAGCTCGCGTCGAAGTACATGGGGTCGATCTCCGAGAGCTCGACGAAGTCTTCGATGTCGATCGAACGCGAGCTCCGCGGCGCGAACTTGGCCAGCTCCTCGCGGGTCACCGGCACGTACTGGTGCTTCGAGAGCGGATATCCCTTCACGATGTGGTCGTACGAGACCTCCTCGCCGTCGTTCTCGCAGACGCGCTTCTCCCGGATGCGGCCACCGTCCTTGTCGTGGAGCATGTGGAAGCGCAGCTCCTTCTGCGACGTGGCCGAGTAGAGCTTCACCGGCACGTTCACCAGCCCGAACGAGACGGCCCCCGACCAGATCGGACGCGACGGCATGGCTCCTCCGCGGAAAAGTCCGCTCCAAAGCTCGGACCGGCGCGAGGGGCCGGGCAATGGCCGAGCGTGCGGCCGAGCGCTGCTCTCGTTTCGTGCACGTCAGACCCCAGCTTGGGGGTTGGACGCGGAGCCCGCCCATGGACGCCATCGAGTACCTCACCCGCCAGCACCGGCACATCGAATCGCTCTTCGACGAGCTCCAGCGCGGTCGCCCGCTCGAGCCGCTCGAGCTCGCCGACGTGTTCGCGCGCATCGCCGACGCCGTGGCGCTGCACTGCGAGCTCGAGGAGGAGCACCTCTACCCGCACGCCCGCGGCATCCGCCCCGAGGCCGAGCAGGCCGACGCGCTCACCGAGCACCAGGAGCTGAAGGAGAAGCTGGCCGACCTGTTGCAGATCGAGCCTGTCGACCCCGGGTTCGGGCCGCGGCTCCTGGCCTTGCGGGATCTGGTCGAGCTGCACGTCGAAGAGGAAGAGAGCGAGCTGTTTCCAGAGCTGGAGCGCGTGTTGCCCGAAGCGCTGCGGCTCGATTTGGGGCTGGCGATGGCGGCCGTGGCGCGCGAGCGGGGCGCCGCGGTGGAGGGCGAGGTGACGCCCGGCCTCGAGCCGGGTTGACCTTCCGACGGCGCACGTGCGGCGGCCCTTGTTGCCGCGCGGAGCGATGCCAATCCTCCCGGCCGCACGGCGCTGGAAACCCAAAGGGAGGGCACATGCACGCTCCTGGACCAGAGGCTTGTCGAGCAAGCGACGTCGCGGCCGGCGGAGCGTGGGGCGGATCGCGTCGGTCGGTTAGCGTTTTCGAAGGCTCGCAGAGCGGACGGCCGCTCGGGAAGCGCATGGCCATGGACACCACCTCGCGCCTCAGCATCCTCTACGTCGAGGACGAGCCCGACATCCGCGAGACGCTCGCGGAGATCCTGCAGCTGCACGACTACGAGGTCGTGTCGGTGGAGAGCTCCGAGGCGGCCATGGCCGAGCTGCGGCGCGGCGGCTTCGATCTCCTCCTCACGGACTACAACCTGCCCGGGCAGAGCGGCGGCTGGCTCATCGAAGAAGGTCAGCAGCTGGGGCTCCTGCAGGGCACGGCGGTGCTGGTGGTGACCGCACATCCCACGCCGCGCATGGCGCCCGACGTGGTGGTGATGCGCAAGCCGCTCGACATCGATCACTTCCTGCGCCAGGTGCACGAGCTGCTCGAGCCGGCAGCGGAGGCCCGCGCGCTCTCGAAGGGTGGGGCGCCGGTGCGTGCCACGCCGGTGGACCTGGTGCTCTACGTGAGCCCGGACTCGCCCGCGTCGCTGCGCGCGCTGCGCAACCTGCACGCGCTGCTGGAGCGGTTCCCCGGGCTGCCGGTGAAGCTCACGGTGCGGAACCTCGCCGAGAGCGGCGCGGAGCCGGAAGGCGATCAGGTCGCGTTTGCGCCCACGCTGGTTCGACGCGGACCGGGGCCGCGCGCATGGATCCTGGGCACGCTCGACGACGTGCAGCCGGTGCTGGATCTGCTGCGCGTCGAAGGGTTGGCGCCGGCAGCGGTCGGCTAGGCGCCCAAGGCCGCGTCGAAGTCGACGTCCAGGCGGCTCTGGACGAGCCGCACCAGGCTGTCGCACTCGGTGGGCGTGAGGCTGAGCCGCTCTTGGACCGGGAGCCAGGTCCTGCTCGCTTTGCCGCAGCAGCTCTTGACCGACCTGAACGCATGTTCATAAATGAGGCTCCGGAGGTTCTCGGTGCCATCGGAGCTGGGCGCACTGCTGCTGGAGCTTCGCGGCCACGGGCTGCTGGGCGCGGAGGAGCTGCGCCAGCGCCGGCCCACCCGCGCCAGCACCGGCTTCGCTGCCCTCGACGCGCTCCTCGGCGGCGGCTTGCCCCAGGGCCGGGTCATCGAGCTGGCCGGCAACGCGACCTCGGCCGCGACGGCCATCGCCATCCGCCTGCTTGCGCGCTGGACCACCGAGGGCTGGCCGTGCGCGCTCGTGGACCGGCCGTTCAACTTCGACCCGCGCAGCGCTTCGGAGGCCGGCGTCGAGCTCTCGCGGCTGCTCTGGTGCCGGCCCAACCAGCTCGCCCACGCCGCCCGCGCCGCCGACGTCGTGCTCGGCTCCGGCGCGTTTCCCCTCGTGGTGCTCGACCTGGTGCCGCCGCCTGCGCCGCCCGGTCCGCGCAAGCGCGAGCGGCTCCTGGCCGAAGGCGCGTGGGTGCGGCTGGCGCGGCGGGCCGAGGCGTCGCGGGCCACGCTCGTGGTGCTCTCCGACGGCCGCGGGGGACCGGGCGCGATGGCCGCCGCGACGCTGCAGCCGGTGAAGCAGCGCGCGCGCTTCCTGGGCCAGGGCCCGGGCCGGACGTTCGAAGGGCTCTCCATCACCATCAGTCTCCAGCGCAACAAGCTGGGGCTGCCGCCGGGAACGGCCGAGCTGGAGCTGGGCGCGCCCGCGCACTTTCCCGCGCGCGTGGAGCCGGCGCCTGTGCTCGCGCCTGTCGCCGAGCCGACGGCCGCGGCGGCCCGAGTGACCGCGCGGCGACGCCGGGGGCGCGGACGCTGAACACGCGTGCGCTTGTCGCGATAGGAGGGCATCTCCAGATCGGCCAGACCTGCGCCGAGGTCCCGCGTGTTCGGCATCGTCCGGAGTGGAACGCCAGGACTGCTCCTCGTCGCCGCGCTGCTCCTCGCGCCCGCCGATGCGTGCCAGCCTGCGCCGAGGGAGATGGCGCGTCTCGAACCGTCCGCGGGGGCGTGCGAGCAGGGCCTGTCCGACGTCCGGCGGGGCGGGCCGCGCGCCAGCCCGACGATTCCCGTGTCGGGGCCTTGACCGACCTGAACGGATGTTCATAGATCCGTCGTGTGGCTCTGGCATCCACCAGGCAGCACGGCCGTCGCGGCGCGCGGGGGCGCCCGTGAGGATCGGCTGCCTGGTGGTGCCAGAGCTGCCGCTGCAGGCCCTGCGGCGCACGGTGCCCGAGCTCGCCGACACCGCCTTTGCCGTGGCCGAGGGCGAGGGCGCGCGGGCGCGAATCCAGGCGGCGTCGTCGAAGGCGCGGCAGCTCGGCGTCCGCTCCGGTCAGGCCATCTCCGAGGCGCTGGCCTTCGCGCCGGAGCTCGCCATTCGCTGGCTGGAGCCAGCGCTGCTCGACGACGCGCGCCAGGCCGTCTTCGACGCCGCCTACCGCGTGTCGCCGCAGGTGGAGCTGGGCGAATCCGGTCGAGCGGCGCTGGCCTGGATCGACGCGGAGGGACTCGCTCGGCTCTGGGGCGAGGACGCGGGCACCGCGAGCGCGCTCTGGGCCAGCGCGAACCGGGTGGGCTTCTCGGCGCGCGCGGCCGTGGGGCCGGGAAAACGACTCGCCCAGCTCGCAGCGGAGCGGGGCGAGGGCGCGGAGGTCATTGGTCCCGAGCAGGGGCGCTCGTTCGTGGCCGGCTTGCCGCTCACCTCGCTCACCCGCGACGCCGATCTCGCCGAGACGCTCGCGCGCTGGGGCCTGCGCACCGCGGGCGAGCTCGCGGCGCTGCCGGCCGACGGCGTGGGCGCGCGGCTGGGTCGACCCGGCGCGCTCCTGCACCGGCTCTGCTGCGGTGAGGATCCGGAGCCCTTGCGTCCGGCCGTCCCCACCGAGCGCTTCGAAGAAGGTTGCCACCTCGATCACCTCCTCGTCGCGCTCGAAGGGCTGCTGTTCTTGCTGCGGCCCGCGCTGGAGCGGCTGGTGGAGCGGCTCGACTGTCGCGGCTTCGCGTGCGGCGGGCTGACCCTGCGGCTGCAGCTGGATCCGACGGGCGAGGTGGCCTTGCCCGTGTCGCTCGCGGCCCCCACGCGCGAGGTGGGCGCCATGCTCGCGCTCTGCCGGGCCGTGGTGGAGGCGCATCCGCCCGGCGCGCCGGTGCGCGGGGTGCGGCTCTGCGCGGAGCCCGCCCGGGTGCGCCAGCAGCAGCTCGGCCTCTGGGACCTGCCCACCGCCGCGCCCATGAAGCTCATGGCCGCGGTGGCCCAGGTGGCGGCCATCGTCGGCGCGGAGGGGGTGGGGCGGGCGCAGCTTCAGGACTCGCACCTCTTCGAGCGCTGGGAGCCCGCGTCGTTCCAGCCCGCGCCCGCGCCGCCGCGCCTGCCCGGTGCGCCGGCCCCCCAGCCGCCGCCGCCGCTCGCCGCGCTGCGCCTGTTCCGTCCGCCGCTGCCTGCCGAGGTGCGCTACGGCCCGCGCGGCCCCGAGGCGCTCTCCGCGCCCGGCGTGAACGGCTGGGTGGTGAGCTGGGCAGGCCCCTTCCGGGTGGACGTGGGCTGGCACGGTCCGCACGTGAGCCGCGACGCCTTCGACGTGGAGCTCTCCGACGGCGCTGTGTACCGCGTGATCCACGAGGGGACCGCAGGAGTCTTTCAGGTGTTGGGTCGGTACGACTGACGGCTCGTACGGGCTACACTCTGGACGCCGGCCGGACGGCAATCAAAAAGGCCCGACTCAGCAGCGGTGCCCTCGACGGCACTCTGGGCTAGATTGGGCAGCACGCGCAGGACCTTGGGGCATGGACGAGGCCAGCAAGCTCGAAGCACAGGGGAGCCTGGACCAGGCGCTCGCGGCCTACGTGCGCGAGCAGCAGTGGCCGCAGGCTGCCCGGCTCGCGGTCCGCCTCGATCGCCCTGGCGAAGCGGGCCGCTTCTGGCTCCAGGCCGGCCAGCCCTACGACGCCGCCGTCTGCTTCCAGCGCGCGTCCATGCTCAAGGAGTGCCTCGACGCGCTCCTCCTCGTTCCGAACACCGAGCCCCGCTACCGCGCCGCGTGCGTGCACGCCATCCGGCTCACGGTCTCGCTGGGCGAGCCGATGGATCGGCTGGGCTCGTTCTTGATGTCGTTCGCCAACACGCCTCCGGCCTCACCGGTGGAGGCCGCGGCGCTGAACCAGGTGGCGCAGCTCTACGCCGAAGGGCAGGCCTTCAGCCTGGCCGCAGCCATCTATCGGCGCGTGCTGGCGTCGTACCCGGCCGACGCGGACGCGCGCGAGGGCCTCGCCGCTCTCCCCCCGGGCAACGAGCCGAGCGACGCCGCTTCCAACGCGCGCCCCAGCTCCAACCCGGCGCGGCCGATGAGCAACCCGGCCGCGGTGCAGCGGCCCAGCACCAGCACCAGCGGGTCGCGTCCGGCGCTCACCGTCGATGGCCGACGCCCGCAGACCATGTCCGGCCGCAAGCGCCTGGGAGAGATCCTCCTCGCGCGCGGCAAGGTGACCCAGGAGAACCTCGACCGGGTACTCAAGACCCAAAAGGACGCGAGCAGCAACGACATCCTCCTCGGCGAGGCGCTGGTGGCCCACGGCCTCCTCACCGACGTGGAGGTGGTGAAGGCGCTCTCCGAGCAGTCGGGGATCCCGTACATCGGCGAAGGCCGGCTGCTGAACCAGACCAGCCCTGAGGCGCTGAAGCTCCTCACCCTCGAGCAGGTGGAGAAGTACCTGGTGATGCCGGTGGCCATCGTGGACAAGAAGCTCTACCTGGCCATGAAGAACCCGGCCGACTTCACGCTCCTCGATCAGCTCCGCTTCGCCACGGGCATGAAGCACCTCTCGGGCATCTACGCCACCGAGGGCTCCATCCGGAAGGGCATCGCCAAGTTCTACAAAGGCGAGTTCGTCTTCGAGTCCGACGACTGGCGCGGCAAGGTCTACGAGCCGGGCTCGGGTGAGTCGGCGCCGTTCTCGGATCGCGTCACCCGCACCCGCGAGCGCGAGTTCGACACCACGGAGATGGAGAAGAAGGCGCTCCTGGAGGCTGCGGGTCAGCTCCCGGTCTCGCCCACGCCCGTGCCTGCGGTGCCCGCCGTGAACACCAACCCGTCCCTTGCCGCAGCGCCCACGGCCGCGCCGGGCATGACCATGGACATGCCCCGCAAGCTGCTCGCCGGCGGCACGCCCGAGGTGGGCCAGACCATTGCGGAGCGCTACCGCATCGACGCGAAGCTGGGCGAGGGCGGCTCGGCCATGGTCTTCAAGGTCATGGACCTGGAGCTCAACGAGCCCGTGGCCATCAAGCTGTTCCGGCCGTCGCTGCAGACCGACGCGCTGGTGGCGCGCTTCAAGCTGGAGCTCTCGCTCTCGCGGCAGCTCAACCACCCCAACATCGTGCGGCTCTTCGACATGGGCCAGCACGAGGGCTGGCGCTACATCACCCTGGAGCTCCTCGACGGCGAGGACGTGGCCACCGTGCTCAAGAAGTTCCCCAGGGGGCTGCCGCTGCAGGTGGGCATCAACATCCTGGAGCAGGCCGCGAGCGGACTGCAGGCCGCGCACGACCGCGGCGTCATCCACCGCGACGTGAAGCCGCAGAACCTCTTCGTCACCCGCGACGGCAGCGTGAAGGTGATGGACTTCGGCATCGCCAAGAAGGAGCACACCCCCGGCGTGACCGTGGAAGGGATGATGGCCGGCACGCCGGAGTTCATGTCGCCCGAGCAGATCAACGGCTTCTCCACCGTCGGCATCCAGACCGATCTCTACTCGCTGGGCGCCACCGCCTACGCCATGTTCACGGGCACGCCGCCGTTCGAGAGCGCCAAGCTCATGGACATCCTCATGGCGCACATGAACACCCCGCCGCCGCCGCCGCGCGGACGCAACCCCGACCTGCCGGCCGAGCTCGAGGCCATCATCCTCAAGCTGCTGGAGAAGGACCCGGCGCAGCGCCTGCAGAGCTGCCGCGAGCTGGTCGCCGCCGTGCAGCAGCTGCGCGTGCGCCTGACCGCCTGAGCGGTCCCCGAGAGCTCAATCGCGTCCGGCGGGCGAGCGCTGTGGCGTCGACGCGCTTACGTTTCGGGTGGGCCAGCTTTCCGGCCCCCCGGGAGTGAGCGTGGAGCTGAAGATTGGCAAGAGTCACCATGCGCGGAAGGAGCTCTTCGCGCGAGGGCTGCGGCAGGGCTACCTGACGGTCGACGAGATCGAGCAGGCGCTGCCGGCGGGGACATTGACGCCGTCGGAGCGGTGGCTGCTCTACTTCTCGCTGCGCGCGGCCGAGGTGGAGATCCGCGGGCAGCCGCCGGCCGAGGCCGAGCCCCCCCAGCACCCCGAGCAGGTCGAGCACGCCGAGGCCCAGCCTCCGACCGAGCAGGAGGAGGAGCACCCCGAGCCGCCGGGCGAGGCCCATCCGCATTGACAAGTGCGCCCGCCCGCTTAGGTTGCCGACGCGAGGACTCCCATGGACCCTACCGGCAACCCGCCTGACGCCAACGGCACGCCCGCCAGCGAGGCGCTCGAGGTCGACCCGCGCGACGCCGAGCTGGCCAAGCTCCGCGACGAGCTCTCTCTCAAAGACAAGAAGCTCGACGAGGTCTTGCGCGCGTACGCACAGGCCAAGAACGAGCACGCCGAGTTCCGCACCCGGCTGCAGCGCGAGCGCGACCGGCTCATCGACATGGAGAAGGGGCGGGTGGCGCTGGCGTTCCTCGAGGCCGCCGACGAACTCGACCGCGCCATCGCTGCCAGCGGCGATGACAGCTCGCCGCTCGCCCGCGGGGTGCGGCTCACGCGCGAGGCCATGGGCCGTCAGATGGCGGCCATGGGCATCACCCCGCTGGTGCTGATGGGCCGGCCGTTCGATCCCAACGTCTCCGAGGCGGTGGACCTGGTTCCCGTGGACGACGCCTCGCGCGACGGCGTGGTGATGGCCGAGGTCACCAAGGGCTACAAGCTCGGCGAGCAGCTCTTGCGGCCCGCGCGCGTGCGCGTGGGCAAGCGCGCCGATGAGGCCCGGACCTGACCCCATTTTTGGAATAGTCTCGCTCGCCGGACGTTCTGTCCGTCGAGCCGCCGCGCCGCTCGCCTGATGGCCTGCCAGCGCGGTATGCGTTCGCGACACTGCGAGGGCATGCGCATGCGCCGTTCGTCACTTCTCGTCCTGCCGGTCTTTCTGGCTGGCATCTCCTGCAGCCGCGACTCCGCCACCGCGGCCGTGCTCACGCCGCTCGCGGCCCTCGAGGGCACCGCGTCGGCGGCGACCCGGTCGGGCCTGTGGAGCGAGCGCCCCAAGAACGCGCTCCCCGCGGGCTTCGTGCCGCCCACGTCACTCGCGCCGCTCATCAAGGAAATGAAGCCTGCGGTGGTGAACATCTCGACGACTCAGGTGGTCCGCCGGCGCGGCCCGAGCGCCGACCCGAACGACCCCTTCAACCAGTTCTTCGGCCAGTTCTTCGGCGGCGAGCAGCAACAGGTCCAGCGGCTGCACTCGCTCGGCTCGGGCTTCGTCATCAACGCCAAGGGCCTGGTGGTGACCAACAACCACGTCATCGACGGCGCGAGCGAGATCAAGGTGAAGCTCGGCGACGGCCGCGAGTTCTCGGCCGACGTGGTCGGCAAGGACCCCAAAGTCGATCTCGCGCTGCTCAAGCTCCAGGGCGACGTGAAGGACCTGCCCATCGTGTACCTGGGCGACTCGGACAAGACCGACGTGGGCGACTGGGTCATCGCCATCGGCAATCCGTTCGGCCTGGATCACACCGTGAGCCACGGCATCGTGAGCGCCAAGGAGCGCATCATCGGCGCCGGCCCCTACGACGACTTCATCCAGACCGACGCGCCCATCAACCCCGGCAACTCGGGCGGGCCGCTCTTCAACGTGAACGGCGAGGTGGTCGGCGTGAACACGGCCATCCTCTCGCCGAACGGGCAGGGCAGCGTGGGCATTGGCTTCGCGGTGCCGGTGAACATGCTCAAGGAGGAGCTGCCGCAGCTGGAGAGCTCCGGGCACGTGGTGCGCGGCTGGCTGGGCGTCTCGAGCCAGGATTTGACGCCGGAGCTGGCGCGCACGCTGAAGCTCTCGGCCATGAAGGGCGCGGTCATCAACGACGTCTTCCCCGACAGCCCCGCAGACAAGGGCGGCATGCACGCGGGCGACGTGGTCACCGAGCTCAATGGCCGCCATGTGGACAACTTCTACGAGCTGCTCCGCGCGGTCGCCGGCATTGCCCCTGGGACGGACACCAAGGTCCAGGTGCTGCGCGAGGGCAAGCCGGTGACGCTGCTCGTGAAGGTGGTGGAGAAGCCCGAGGACGAGCAGATCGCGAAGAGCGTGCAGGGCGGCGATCGGCTCGGGATCCGCGTGGAGGCCGTGTCGGCGGAGCTGGCGCGGCGCACGGGGTTGAAAGAGGGCCGCGGCGTGGCCGTGACGGACGTGAAGGAGGACGGCGCTGCCTACGCGGCGGGCGTGCGTCCCGGCGACGTGATCCTCGAGGTGAACCGTCGGCCCGTGGAGAGCCTCAACGCGTACCAGCGCGTCGTCGGCGCGGCGAGCCCCGGCGACCTGGTGCTCCTGCGCGTGCAGCGTCGCGGGAGCACGCTCTACATCGCCGTGCGCGCCTCGTAGCGACCGAGCTGAACCGTTTGGTTACTTCGCCGGGATCCACACGGCGATGTCGGTGCCCGTGCGGGCCTCCGAGAGCCGCACGCCCAGAAGCTGGCCCTTCACGCCCTCCACGAACGCGCCCTTCTTGTCGTGGCGGGGCAGCTTCCACAGCCCCAGCGGCTTGAAGACGATCTGCATGCGCACGTTGCCGGTGCGGAAGACGCGATCCACGTCCATGGGCGTGACGTTGTCGGGCAGGGTGCTCTGCATGCGGATGAGCGGGATGATCGGCCGGCCCTCGCTGTCGAGCTTGGTCGGCTGCCCGTGCGTCAGCGCCTGGCCGGCGCTCTCGAAGAACGGCGTGAGCGCGAACTCCATCTCGTGCGTCTGGGGCGAGAAGCCCTTCTGCTCGATGAGCCGCTGCGCCTCGTCGCCGAGGATCACGTAGTACGACTTGCCCAGCGAGTCTTTGCGATAGGCGTCGACCTTCTTCTTGCACTCGGCGCCGTCGATGGGGTCCGAGCCGCAGTCGCCCACGAAGCTCGAGAGGAACGAGGAGAGGCTCTCCAGGGGCTGCGCCTTGTCGCGGAGCGCCGCGAACGACTTGCCTGCCTCGGCGCCCGCCACGCCCGGAACCGCCAGCGCGGCCACCACGAAAAGACCCAGCACTCGACGCATGCACGCTCCCTCGGAGAATTCGCGGCATCGTCTCGCGAGCGCACCGCCGCGGCAAGGGCCGGCTTGGGCGGGTGCGTCAAGGTAGATTTTTTGACCACATCAACCCACCACGTACGCTTCGGTCATCCGCTGCGCATCGCAACGCAGCGCGAGGAGGAGCGCGTGACCGAGCAGGAGCAAGACCGTCGCAAGTCGTCGCGGTTCGACAAGGCCTTCGCGGTGTACCTCACCGGCGATACGGGATTGGCCCGGGGCATCGCCCGAAACATCTCCGATGGCGGCATGTTCATCGAGACGCGGGAGCCCTTCCGGCTCGGCAGCCGCATCTGGGTGACCTTCACCGACGACTGCACGGGCTCTGAGCTCTCCGCGCTCGCGGAGGTCCGCTACCAGTGCTTCCTGACGTATGCGGGGCCGCCCGGACAGAACGCGCTGCGCGGCATGGGCGTGCGCTTCGTGTCCTTTGACGCGAAGGACGCCGACCTGGGCCTCTCCGGCCAGCGCGAAGTGGTGATGCAGTAGCTAACCGATAGGTTACAAAAGCGAAGCGCCCTGACCCGCGAGGGCCAGGGCGCTCGTGCTTGCAGCGTCAGCGACTACTGCGAGAAGCCCTCGAGCAGGTAGTGCGCCTCGATGCGCTTGAGCGCGAGCACCATCGCGGCCGCGCGGGGATCGATCTCCTTGCCGATGACGTAACGGCGGGAGTCGTGCCAGTCGGTCTTGCGCGGCTTGTTGCGGGCGATGTCGCGGATAATGGCGTAGTTGCTCTTGATGGCGCGCTCCAGCCGGGCGTTCACTTCCTGCTCGGTCCAGTGCTCCATGCGCTTGTTCTGGATCCACTCGTAGTAGCTGACGGTCACGCCGCCCGCGTTGGCGATGATGTCCGGGATGATGTCGATCTTGCGGCCGTGGAGCACGCGGTCGCCGTCCGGGGTGGTGGGGCCGTTGGCGCCCTCGGCGATCATCTTGGTCTTGAGCCGCTCGGCCACGTTGCCGTCGATCTCACCGCCCAGCGCCGCAGGGACGATGAAGTCGCACTCGACCTCCCAGAAGTCGGCCTTGCTGATCGACTGCGCGCCGGGGAAGCCGAGCACGCTCTTCTTGAGGTTCTGCGGGTTGTCGTACGTGTAGGCAATGAGCTGGGCGATGTCGATGCCGTTGGGGTTGTAGATGGTGCCGTCGCTGTCGTTCACGGCGAGCAGCTTGGCGCCCATGTTCCCGAGGATCTCGGCGCCGTTGGAGCCCACGTTGCCGAAGCCCTGGACGATGAAGGTCTTGCCGGTGAGCTTCTCACCGCGATCGGCGAACCACTCCTCCACGCAGTAGGCGACGCCCTGGCCGGTGGCCTTCACGCGGCCCTCGGAGCCGCCGATGCGCACGTCCTTGCCGGTCACGACCGCGCGGGCGATGTGCCGCTCACGCTCGCCATCGGAGAACTGGCGCATCATGAGCGCCATGATCTCCCCGTTGGTGCCCACGTCCGGCGCCGGGATGTCCACGTTCGGGCCGACCAGGTTCTTCAGCTTGTACATGTAGCGCAGGGTGATGTCCTGCAGCTCTTCCTTGCCGTACTGGCGCGGGTCGAGCTTGATGCCGCCCTTGCCGCCGCCAAACGGGACGTCGCTGATGGCCGTCTTCCAGGTCATCTCCGAGGCCAGGCTCTTGAAGAGGTCGAGCGAGACGTCCTTGTGGTAGCGGATGCCGCCCTTGTACGGGCCGCGGGCCGCGTTGTGCTGGATGCGGTAGGCCTTGAAGCGCTTGGCCTGGCCCGGCGTGAGGCGGTGCAGGCCCTTGCCCGGCAGGCGGATGACGCCGTCGCGCAAGGTGACGTCCGAGCCGAGCAGGGCGCGGCCGCGGAGGATCAGGCTGCCGTCGGCGAGCGGCTCCATTCCCGCCGGGTTGCGCAGCACGCTGTCGGGCAGGTCCTTGTACTTCTGCTGCTCGTCCTTATCGAGCGGCACCAGGCGGTCCTTGAGCATCGCCGTGACGTAGAAGATGTGCTCGTAGTCCGGCTCCTCGAGCTCCAGCCGCACGCGCTTGTCCAGCCCGATGAGGTCGGCCGCCTTGTGAAAGACCTCCATCGACTCGGTGTAGATGGTGCGCTTCTGCGACGAGTTCGGGACGCGCATGGCTGCTCCTGGTGTGAGGCTTGTCCGCGGGAGACGCGGGGGTCGGAAACGGCGCGAACCTACGCTTCGAGCCCTGCCTCGTCAACGGCCTGTTGGCCAAAAAACCCAGGGCGCAGGCCTAGATGCGCTGCGTCATGGGTCTCTGAAACGGCTGGAACTTCCGCGTTGGCGGTCAGTTGGAGTTCGACGGCGTCGGCGCCGGCAGCACCAGCGTGAACGTGCCGTCGCTGAGCACGGTTCCCACGGCCAGGAGGCTGGAGCGCGCCGGGGTGAGGCCCGAGGCCGGGCTCACGTGGTACGCGCGAACGGTGGCCTGCGCGACGCCCTCCGCCGTGCCTTGGCTGTTCAGGGCCGTCACGCTGCCGGTGACCTTGCGCGCGCTCGAGAACTGCACGTCGATGTGGTCGGTGGTGGCGCCGATGAGCAGCGGCCCGCGCGACGCCGACGGCGCCTGCACCGACAGCGGGGGCGAGAAGTCGAAGTGGTAGGTGCCCGGAGAGAGCGCGAGGTGGTACGCGCCGGAGTCGTCGGTGGTGGCGCTGGCCGGCTGGAGCGGGAGGACGTTGTCGCTGGTGGGCGTGGCGTGCACGGTGGCGCCGCTCACGGAATTGCCCTGGCTGTCGTGCACCGTGCCGGTGATCTGGGTGAGCGTCGTGAGCGAGATCTGGCCCGCGTCGCTCACCTGGTCGTTGGAGGCCCAGGTGATCGAGGGGAGCGTGGTCTGCTGGACCGCGAGCGCGCTCGCCGTCGCGGGGATGACGAGCACCTGGTAGGTCTCGTTGCCCGGGTTCAACGGGGCGGGGTTGTGCAGGCAGATGGCCACGAAGCTGCCATCGGCGCCAGTGGTGACCACCGGCGAGGCGAACTTGGCCTGGCCGGGCAGCGTCGCCAGGAGCTGAACCTGCGCGTTGGGCACGGGGTTGCCGCTGGGGTCGACGACCGTCCCCGTGACGTGCTCCGGGCGCGCCAGGCCCAGCGAGAATCCGCCGCCGTCGGTCTGCATCGCGAGCGTCTGCAGGGTCTGGAGGCTTCCCGTGAAGGTGACCGACGGGCCCACGCCGCCGTGCGGCGTCGCGGAGAGCGTGAGCTGCTCGCCGGCCGAGGTCGTCGGGGCCACGTAGAGCGAGAACGGCAGCGCCGCCACGAGGCCGCCGTCGGGCACGCTCGCCAGCGCCGGCTGCGACGCGGGCGTGCCGTCGGCGTGCAGCATCTGCACCGAGTAGCTGAGCCCGGGCTGGTTCAGCAGGCCCGTCGTGGCCTGGAGCACGCCGTCGATGCGCACCAGCGCGTCGTGGGTGAGGAACTGCAGGGGCAGGTCGAGGTTTCCGCCCGGCGCGAGGATGCTCGCCGACGCGTGGATGGGCGGCAGGATGGGATCCGACGGCGTGGCCAGCAGTTGGTACAGCCCCGGCGAGACCGGCAGGTGCGCCTCGGCGCTCACGGTGGTGGGCTGCAGCGCGTAGGGCTGGTCGACAAGGTGCAGCGGCGTGCCCGTGAGCGAGACGGTGAACGGGTAGGTGTTGCTCGTGAGGTGCAGCGTGCCCGGGGCGCCGAGCTGCAGCGAGATGTCGTGCGAGTCGTCGACGTGGTCGAAGTCCTCGGTCGCGAGATCGTCGCGATTGGGCGGCGGCACCACCTGAACCACCAGGTTCTGGTCGGGAGAGACGCAGCCCACGTCGAGGCAGACCTGGCCGTTCGAGCAATTGGCGTCGCTCGAGCAAGGCGCAGGCACGACCGAGGGGCTGAGGTTGGTCGAGGCCAGCCCGCAGCCCGCAAGCATCAACGTCGCGACGGCGCCCAGCCTCACGTGGAGGGACATGTGCCCTCCATGTAGATGACCCACGTGTGCCGCACGAGGTAGCGCCCCGGCAGCACGTCGGTGGGCTTGAGCGGCTTGCCCGGCGAGCCCGAGGTGTCGAAGCCGTCGCTCACGAACACGTCGACGGTGTGCGGCAGGTTCGGCGGCGTGCCCGGGCCGGTCTGGCCGAAGCTCTCCAAAGCGGCCTTCGAGAGGAAGAACGCGTTCGGCGGATCGGTGCGGAAGGCGGGCTGGTCTTGCACGGGCTGGAGCACGACCTCTTCGCCGAGCTCCGGGTTGTTCGGGTCGTAGTCGACGATCCAGCGCTCGTGCACTTCCTGATCGAGGTCGTCGTCCTCGACGCTGCCCACGCTGAAGTTGATGCCGTTCGCGCAATCGCCAGGCGTGACCGTGGAGGAGCTCGCCTGGACGCCGTACACCAGCGCCGCCTTGGGGCTCTCGCCGCCCTCGACGATGCGGGGCGGATGGTTCACCGGCGCGCCCGCGTCGGGCTCTTCGGTGATGGGCTGGCAGGCAAGCGGAAACATGGTCAGTGCTGCCACACCGGCGAGCAGCACCAGCGGTAAGAGCAATCGCCTTGCCATCGGGTCGACCATGGGAAATTCCTGCAAATCCATCGCCTTGCTGCCGAGCCTTCGTGCGCGGATGAACGGGGCTATGACAGCGCTGCCCTAGGGGTCCGCAGGACCGTCATCGGGTGGGAGGGGCTGGCCGGTGCGTTCGGCCTCGAGCTTCTCGAGGTGCCGGAAGATGGTGCGCGGGTCCACGCCGAGGTCTTTGGCGGTCTTGGTGCGGTTGCCCGCATTCCGCTCGAGCACCTCGTTGATGTAGCGCTTCTGGAACTCTTCCTTTGCTTGAGCGAGCGGCATGACCGGGTCGAGGTTCTCGGGGCGGAGCTCGAGGTCCTCGGGACCAAGCAGCGGGCGCTCGGCGAGCACCGCGCCCTTCTTCACCCGGTTTTCGAGCTCGCGCACGTTGCCGGGCCAGGCGTACTTGCGCAGCGCGGTGAGCGCCGCGGGCGAGAAACCCTTTGCGCGCGAGTTGAACTCCTTGGCGTACTTGCCCATGAAGAACTTGGCGATGACGGCGATGTCGTCGCCGCGCTCGCGGAGCGGGGGCAATTTCAAATTCACCACGTTGAGTCGGTAGTAGAGGTCCTCGCGGAACGCGCCTTTCTTGATCTCGTCCTCGAGGATCTTGTTGGTCGCGGCCACCACGCGGATGTCCACCGGCTCGGCTCGCGTGTCGCCGACCTTCACCACCACGCGCTCTTGCAGCGCGCGCAGGATCTTCACCTGGAGCGCGGTCGGCATCTCGCCAATCTCGTCGAGGAAGAGCGTGCCGCCGTGCGCCGCCTGGAACTTGCCGGCGCGCGTGGCGATCGCGCCGGTGAACGCGCCCTTCACGTGGCCGAAGAGCTCGCTCTCGAGCAGCGACTCCGGAATCGCGCCGCAGTTGATGGTGATGAACGGGCCCTTTACGCGCGGCGAGCGTCGGTGCAGCTCGCGGGCGATGAGCTCTTTGCCCGTGCCGGTCTCGCCGGTGATGAGCACGGAGATGTCGGTGGTGGCCACCTTGTCGATGCGCTTGTAGACGTCCTTCATGCCCACGCACGCGCCGATGATCTCGCCGTAGCTGATCTCCTCGAGCTGCTTCTTGAGGCCGGCGCTCTCGAGCTTGAGGTCGTTCACCAGCATCGCGTTCTTCACCAGCAGCGAAGCCTGCGCGGCGAAGACGGTGAGCATCTCCAGCGAGCGCTGATCGAAGCGGCTCACCACGCGGTCGTTGCCGACGTAGATGAGGCCAAAGAGCTCGCCCTTGTCCGCGAGGGGCGCGCACATCACCGAGCAGAGCTTCAAGTTCACCACGCTCTCGCTGGCCTTGAACTTCTCGTCGTTGAGCGCGTCGGCCACGATCAGCGGCTTCTTGCTCTCGACCACGCGCGCGACGATCGAGTCCGACACGCGCGCGATGGCGTCCTCGATGTTTCGCTGATCGAGGTTGCGCGCGACCTTCACGTGCAGCTCGCCGCCCTCGAGCAAGATGAGGAAGCCCTTGTCCGCGTGGCTGATGGCGATGACCTGATCCATCAGCGCCGCGAGCAGCGACTCGATCTCGTACTTGCCGAGCAGCTGCTCCGCGAAACCCGAGAGCCGACGCAGCGCCGCGAGCTCGGCGTTGGAGACCTCGGCCGCGGTGGCCTTGTCGCCCGTGGGCGGGCGCGCGTCCTCGAGCTCGAAACGCAGCTCGGTCGAGCCCACGGTGATGATGTCGCCCGGCGCGAGGCGGTGCTCGTCGCGCTTCTTGCCGTTGATGGCGAGCGAGCCGCCCATGGCCGAGGCGGTGTAGCCGGTGCCGTCGAAGAGCACGCTGAAGGCGCTCGCGGCCACGGACGGGTCGGGCAGGGCGAGGTCATTCTCGACGGCGCTGCCCACGCTGGTCAGCCGCTTCACGAGCGGAACCCGCTTGGTCTGGCCATCGTGCGTCTTCACGGTGAATTGCGGCATGGCGGTTCTCCAGATGTTTCAGAAGCGGAAGCCCAGCCCGATCCCCAGGCCGCGGTCGGTCGCGACCGGCACGAGCGTCGGATGGAAGAGCTGCGTGTGCGGCGTCACCGGCACGCTCGGCGTCGGGTCGGAAGCCGGCTTCGCCGGCGGGGGCTGGGGGCTGGGGGCTGGGGGTTGGTCGGGTTTCGGAGCTGAAGCTTTGTGCGGCGGCTGCGGCAGGGCTTCGATGCGCGTGGTCGTGGGCTCGTAGTGCCAGAGGCTGTCCGCGATCCCGAGCACCACGCTCGCGCTCAGCATGCCGACGCCCAACCACTTCGCTGTAACCAGATTGTTAACAGTTCCGATGTCGGCCTGAGCGAAGTAGCCGTGCTCGTCGCGAAGGCTCTCGATCTTGGCGAAGGAGCCGATGGCCGTCGCCAGGCCGATGACCTGCGTGCCCGCGAAGACGCTCCCCAGCACCGGCCGGTTCTCCTGGAACTGGCCCGCGCCGAAGGGCACGAAGTTGGTGGCGAAGGTGTGCACCTCGACCGTCTGCACCAGCACCGGACGCTCCGGCTCGAGCTGGCGCATCAGGTTCTCTTCAATGAGCTTGCGGCGCGCCTCGTCGGCGAGCCGCTCCTGCTCCGCCAACGCCTTGCGACGCTCGCGGATGGGCGCGAGCAAGCTCTCGTTGTCGCGCTTCACGCCGTCGAAGAACGCCACCGCCGGCGGCGGCACCAGGAACGGATCCATGGCGTAGTCGGGATCCACCGAAAGCAGGGCCACGAAGTGCCGACGCGCGCCCTCCGGACGGCTCAAGTAGAAGTCGGAGAGTCCGGCGATGCGATACGCCTCCACGAGATCGCGTTCTGCGGAGAGCTGGTGGCTCGCGAGCAGCGTCTCGGTGAGCCGCAGCGACTCGTCGTAGTTGCCGTACTCGAAGGTGTTGCGCGCGTTCTTGAGCAGATCGCTCTCGGCGTGCGCCGCCGGAGCGAACGCGAGCACGAGCGAAATGCAGACCAGCCGCGCCAACCTCATTGCGGCTCGAGCTCCTGACTCAACGTGACGGTCTCGCCCGCCTGGAGCGTGCGCGGCACGGTGACGTCCTTGAAGCCGGGCTTGGTGAGCGTCACCTTCACGTTGGTGTGGTACGCGGGCTGGCCGTTCGCGTCCTGCGGCATGGGCACCACGAACGCGTTCTGCAGGCTCATCTCGGCCGTGCCCATCAGCTTGCCGTCGATGATGACCCCGGCGTTCTGCGCGTTCTGCACGCGGAGCTTTCCAGGCAGCGGCTGCAGGCGCACGCGCACGTCGGGCGCGCGGCCGCCTTCGGGCACGTTCACGTCGATGGACTCGGGCGCGGTGCCCGCGTGCTCGAGGCGCACCCGGTGCTTGCCCGCTGCGAGCTCGGCGAGGAACTGCACTGCGCCCGTCTGGACCTTGTTGTCGTCGATGAAGATGTCGGCGTACGGCCGCGGCACGATGAGCACCGAGCCCGGCTTGAGCGGCCGCTTCACCGCGGCGTCGTGTCGCGCGATGGCGTGCGTCTTCGACGGATCCGGCGCGAGCGACGCGAGCTCGACCTTCGGTTGCGGCTCGGGCGCTGGCGGCGGTGCAGGCTTCGGCGCTTCGGCGACCGGGGGCGGCGCGATCTCGGGCTGGGCCACGACCGGCAGCGGCTTCGGACGTGCGTTCCAGGCCTTCACGCCCGCCCACGCGCCACCACAGATGACGACCACACCACCGAGCGCGCTGAGCACCACCGCCAGCCGCTTGCGATTGCGCGCGCGACGCTTGAGCGAGTCGAGCAGCTTGAGCGCTTCGGGATGACCCGGTTCGAGGGCGAGCACCTGGCCCAGCGCCGACATCGCGCGCACCGGGCTCCCGCTCGACACCTGCGCGCGCGCGTACTCCAGCCGCTTCTCGACGATTCGAGTCGTCAGCTTGCGCGAGCCGCCCTCGGGATCGGCGAAGAAGAGCGCAAGATCCTCCGCGGGCCGCTCGATGCCGGCCTCCTTCAAGAGCGCAGCGAGCGCGTCGCGGAGCGCGCCGGCGGTGGCGAAGCGCGCCTTGGGCTCGCGCGCGAGGCACTTGGCGATCACCTCGGCGAGGGCGTCGGAGACCTGCGCGTTGGCGATGCGCGGATCTTCGTAGTCGCAGTCGAGGATCTTCTTGAGCGTGGCAGTCGTGTTCGCGGCGAAGAAGGGCAGCTTTCCCACACAGAGCCAGTAGAGGATGGTCCCGAGCGAGAAGATGTCGGCCTCGGGGCCGGCCTCGTCGCCCTCGATGATCTCGGGCGCCATGTGCGCGGGCGAGCCGACGAGCGCGCCGGTGAGGGTCATCTTCTCGTCGCGGTCGAGGATCTTGGCGATGCCGAAGTCGGTGAGCTTGAGGCAGCCGTCGTCGCGGATCATCACGTTCTCGGGCTTGATGTCCCGGTGGATGACGCCGATGGCGTGCGCGTGCTCGAGCGCGTTGGCCAGCTCGTGCACCGCCATGGCCGCGACCTCGGGCGGCTTGAACGGATGCTTCTCCGCGAGCTGGCGCAGCGTCTGCCCGCGGATGAACTCGGTGATGATGAACGACTCGGCCGTCTCCGCGCCGCTGAAGTCGTAGATCTCGAGGATGTTGGGGTGGTGCAGCTTGGCGACCGCTTGGGCCTCGCGCGAGAAGCGCTTTCGAGATTCTTCTTTGCCCGCGAGGTGCGGGTGCAGGACTTTGACGGCCACTTCGCGATCGAGCGACGTGTCGAGGCCGCGGTAGACCACGGCCATTCCGCCGGAGCCCACCTCCTCGACAATTCGGTAGCGCGAGAGCTGCCGGCCGACCATCGCTCCATGCTCCCCTTGGGTTGTGTTCGACAACCCCGCTCAGCTTCAAACGTCGCAGCGGGGCTGCGAGGTCTGCCGGGCGTGTCAGGGTGGCAAGAGGCACCCTGACATTCTTGTCGCGGCGATTCTAGGGAGGTTGGGGCGGTGGGATCAAACGGCGTTCGCGTGTCAGAGATGGTCGAAGGGGCGGGGCGGGACTGCCGCAGGACGCGATGGCAAAAATCCGCAAAGGTTCGCGTCGTCCGCGCACTCAAGGGGGGATGACACCAATGCTCAGCGTACCGTCGAAAGTGGTGCCGCTTGCGCTCGTAGCGCTGGCGGTGTCGTGCGCGAGCGACGGCGGGTCTTCGAGCGCAGACAGCGGGTGTCCGGGTGTGGTCGGCAGCGCGTGCGGCGGACCGTGCCTTTGCCAGCCTGGTCTCACCTGCGCCGGCGCGGACGGAACGGCGGGGCTCACCTGTCGCGCCTGCCCAGTCGGATTCGGTCAGCCATGCTCGTCCGAGTGCGCGTGCGAGTCGGGACTTGTCTGCGCCACGTTCGGAGACGTCTCGCAGACCCGCTCGTGTGCCTACTCGCAGCCCACCGGCTCGACCACGACCGGCACCAGCGGCTCGACGAGCTGATCCGGCTGCGCCGATCGCGGCCGAGTGGTATCGAGTTGCGCATGGCCCTCCATCGCGCCGCCGAGCTCACGTGGACCGAGGTGAAGAAGCTCGCGCCCAAGTCCGTGGCGCTGCTCCCGGTCGGCTCGACGGAGGCGCACGGTCCGCACCTGCCGCTCGCGACCGACGTGATCATCGCCGAGGCCGTGTGCGCCCGCGTGGCCGAGCGGTTGAAAGCGCGCAAGCTCGAGACGGTCGTCTTTCCGCCGCTCGCGTATGGGCTCACCGAGTTCGCGAAGGTGTTCGCGGGCACCGTCGGCCTGAGCGGCAAGGAAGTGACCAACACCATTCGCGACGCCGCGCTCGGCATCTCGCAAGCCGGCTTCGCGAAAATGGCCGTGGTGAACCACCACCTCGAGCCGGCGCACTTCAAGGCGGTGCGCGCAGGTGCCGAGGCCGCGCGAAAAGAGGGCGCCAAGGTGGCCTGTCCGGACCATCGGCGCACGCCCTGGGCGCCCATCCTCGGGCCGGAGTTCACGCACGGCGGCTCGCATGCGGGGCTCTACGAGACGTCGCTGGTGCTCGCGGCGGCGCCCAAGCTGGTCCGCGACGACATTCGCGAGGCGCTTCCCGCGGTCGAAGTCGATCTGCCGGCCGCGATCAAGAAGGGCGCCACGAACTTCCACGAGGCCGGTGGACCCGACGCGTACTTTGGCCAACCCGCGCTCGCCTCCGCGGCAGAAGGCAATCGGCTCTTGGATGTGCTCGCCGACGCGACCTTGGCGGCGCTCGACGAGCTCGACGGCTGACCGTCGATGGGTCGACGACCGCGTGGGTGTGCAAGCGGTACGCCGTGCCTACCTTGATTGTCGACCCTCGAAGCGGGGGCCGACCAGGGAGGTGACAGATGGCGATTCGCAAGAAGGCTCAGATTCGTCGGGTGAAGCGGGTGCGTCGGGGCGGTGTCGCGGGCAAGCGCGTGACCCGCCGGACGACCGCACGTCGTGGTGTGGCGCGCCGTGGCATTGCGCGCCGTCGCCTCGCGCGCCGCTGAGCTCACCGCAGACCATGGGCACAGCGCCGATCGCCAAGGGGCGTCGGCTGCTGTGCCCGTTTTATTTGACGCTGTACACCGCGTACGTGCCCTCAATGATGGTGCCTGCGGCGTTGAGGCACACCTCGAGCTCCGCGTGCGTGGCCTGGTGCTCGCGCACGAGCACCACGTGCGCACCCGGCCTGGGGCAGTAGGCATTCGGCGGCGTGCCCTCGAGCTTCGTTGTCAGCTTCTGCGTGCCGCACAGGATCATCGGCTCGCCGTGCCGCTCCGAGTCGTCGAGCACGCCGTTCCCGTTCGCGTCGAAGCCGACGGACACCGCGCTCGCTTCGCCTTCGCACGCGCCGCCGTGCGCCACGTGATCGACGCGGTAGAGCAGGTTCGCCGGCACGCTCGGCGGCTGCTTGGCCTTTTCGGCGCGTGCGCCCGAGGCAAAGAGCGACGCCGCGATGATCACGAGCACGCTTCGCATGGAGACGGGGTATAGCAGGCGCTCGTCTGTGCCCATCAAGACCCGATCGCGGACGCCCCAAAGTCCCCTGGCGAAGCGCCTCAAGCTCGGCTAATTTCCGCCCGCGGGCAATAAGGGCGACTCATGCAGATCGAGACGCTGAAGATGTTTTGCGACGTGGTGGAGACGGGCTCGTTCTCCCAGGCCGCGCGCTTGTGCCACGTCACCCAGAGCGCGGTGAGCCAGCAGATCCGCGTGCTCGAGGAGCGCTACGGGCAGAAGCTGCTCATGCGCCGCGCGCGCGAGGCCGTGCCCACACCGGCGGGCGAGCGCTTGTACCGCGGCTGCCGCGAGATCCTCGCGCGCTTCACCGACCTCGAGCTCGAGGTTCTGGAGTGCAGCGGCGAGGTGCTCGGCACCTGCGCGCTCTCGACCATATACTCCGTGGGCCTGCACGAGCTTCAGCCCTACGTGAAGCGCGTGCTCGCCACGCACCCGAAGATCAACGTGCGCATCTCCTATCGCCGCTCGGGCCAGGTCTACGAAGAGGTCTCCACCGGCAGCGCCGACCTGGGCATCGTGGCCTATCCCACCGCGCACCCGGGCGTGACCGTGGTGCCGTTCAAGGAAGACCAGCTCACGCTCATCTGCCCGCCCGGACACCGGCTGGCCGAGAAGCCGCGCGTCTCGCTGCGCAGCCTCGCGGGCGTGGACTTCATCGCCTTCGATCGCGACGCGCCCACGCGCAAGTTCATCGACCGCGCCTTCCGCGCCGCCGGCATCGACGTCCGCCCGACGCAGGAGCTGGACAACATCGAGACCATCAAGCAAGCGGTCGAGCTGGGCCTGGGCGTGGCGATCATTCCGCGCGCGACCGTCTCGACCGAAGTCAAAGAAGGCAAGCTGGTCACGCGCTCCTTCGCCGACGGAAATCTCAGCCGGCCGCTCGCGGTGCTGGTGCGCAAGGATCGAAGCTTGAGCCGCGCCGCTGCGGCCATGCTCGACGCGCTCACGGGCGGCAACGGCCCGGGCGATCTGCAGCGGGCCAGCTGAAGCTGGGAAGTGCAGCCTCGTTTCGGAGATGATGTCGCCATGTCGACCGAAGCCGCCGCCGCCAACAAGAACCAGCTCGCGCGCCGGGTGGAGAAGCTGACGGCCATCCTCGACGTGGCCAAGGCCATGACGGCCGCGCGCGACCTGAACACGCTGCTCGCGCTGATCCTCAAGGAGACGTCGGGCGTGGTCGATGCCGATCGCGCGTCGATCTTCCTGGCCGACCGCGCGCGCGGCGAGCTGTGGATCCGCGCGGCGCAAGGCGCTGAAAAGGAAATCCGCATCCCCATCGGCACGGGCATCGCGGGCTACGTGGCGCAGACCGGGCAGGTGGTGAACATCCCCGATTGCTACGCCGATCCGCGCTTCAACCGGCAGGTCGACATCGCCACCGGCTATCACACGCGCAACCTGCTCTGCGCACCCATGCGCGATGCCGAGGGCGAGATCGTCGGCGTGATTCAGGCGCTCAACAAGCGCGACGGCCCGTTCACGAGCGAGGACGAGGAGCTGGTGCTGGTGCTCGGCGGCCAGGCGGCAGCGGCGCTCGAGAACGCCATGCTCCACGAGGAGATCCAGCGGCTCTTCGAAGGCTTCGTGAGCGCGTCGGTCGTGGCCATCGAGAGCCGCGACCCGACCACGGCCGGCCACTCCGGTCGCGTGGCTTCACTCACCGTGAACCTGGCGCACGCGCTCGAGCGCGGCGGCGTGGGGCAGTACGCGAACACCCGCTTCACGAGCACGGAGATCCACGAGATCCGCTACGCGTCGCTGTTGCACGACTTCGGCAAGGTCGGCGTGCGCGAGCCGGTGCTGGTGAAAGCCAACAAGCTCTTCCCGCACGAGCTCGACATCCTCGAGTCGCGGTTCGAGGTCATCGGCCGCACGCTCGAGGCCGAGAGCTACAAGAAGCGGCTCGATCTGGTCCGTGCGCGCTCGCTGAAGGAAGCGGAGCAAGCGCTGGTCGACGAAGAGCAGAACCTCGCCAAGCAGCTCGCCGAGCTGGAGCAGATGCTCGCGTTCGTGCGCGAGTGCAACCGCCCCACGGTGCTCGCGCAGGGCGGCTTCGAGAGGCTCGCTGACATCCGCAAGCGCACCATCAAATCGCGCGCCGGCGCGGAGGTGGCCTACCTCTCCGAAGGCGAGATCACGCGCCTCTCGATACCGCGCGGCTCGCTCACCGAGGACGAGCGAAAAGAAATCGAAAGCCACGTGGTGCACACGTTCCGGTTCCTGCAGCAGATCCCCTGGACGCGCGCGCTGCGCCGCGTTCCGGAGATCGCCGCCGCGCACCACGAGAAGCTCGACGGCACCGGCTACCCGAGCGCGCTCCCCGAGCAGAAGATCCCCGTGCAGAGCCGCATGATGGCCATCAGCGACATCTACGACGCGCTCACCGCGAGCGACCGTCCGTACAAGAAGGCCATCCCGCACGAGAAGGCGCTCGACATCCTCAACATGGAAGCCAAGGGCAAGAAGATCGACAGCGAGCTCCTCGGCATCTTCATCGAGGCCGAGGTGCCCAAGAAGGCGCTCACCAAGACCTGACGTCAGTGGATGTTGGAGATGCTGTTCTTGGCGGTGTCGCTGCGAACCTTGAGCACGTTGGAGAGGGTGGAGAACGTCTGGTTCTCCTGCTGCATGGTGTTCTGCAGCTCCAGGTACTGCATGTTCATGGCGGCCTGCTGCTGCAGCACCGAGCCGAACGATGCGGCCTGAGCGTCGGTTCCGGTGCTCACCGGAACCCCCGTCGATGCCTTCTGCACCTGGGCGCTCGCGTTCGCCGCCTGCTGATGCTGCATCGCCTGTTGAAAGGACGAGGCGCTCGCGCTCGACGAGCCGCTGGTCGGCGTGTTGGGCACGGTCGCGCCGGTGATGAACGAGCCACCCGCGACGAAGGGCGTGGCGCTGGGAGCGGCGAGCTTCGAGTCGAGCGGCAGGTTCGGGTTGATCTTCGCGATGGCCATGGGCGGCTCCCGGTTCGCGCCAGCGTGGGCGCATGTTGGGTTCTCGGCTCCGCGCGGCGGCAGGTGCGCCATGACGCTCCCGGCAAACGGATCTGGCGCGTTCGGTTCATCCCCGTGCGAGCGGCCAGCGACGTGCTCACCCCAGAAACGTGCGCTAGCATTCGTGTCCTGGGCGCGTCCGACATGACCGTCACTTGTTCCAAGTGCCATGGAGAGTTCGCGGTCGAGGACCTCTACGAGGGCGCTCGCTGTCCCAACTGCAAGAACGTGGTCGAGCTGCCCGGGGAGTTCCCCACCGCGCCCGAGAACGCGCGGCTGCAGCGCGCCGATGGCCGCAAGCCCACCGCGGAGGTGTCCGCTGCCATCGCGGGCCCGAGCACGCCGTCGAATCGCCTGCGCGAGATGACGGAGCGGCAGCCCACGCGGCCAGCGAAGGAGATCTCAGTCCCGAGCGCGAAGCTGCCGCAAAAGGAGATCTCGGTCCGCAGCGCGAGCCTGCCGCCCAGGCGCGAGGTGTCGGTTCCCGGGGCGAAGTTCACGCCGGACGCGCCCAAGACGGATGTGAGCTCGCCCAAGGTTCCGACTGCGCCGCCCGCGCGCGTGGCGAGCTCGCCGCGCGTACCGGTCCCGCAGCCGGGCAGCCTCCCGGCGATGCCGAAGGGCATCCAGAAGCCGGCCGATGACGTGCCGTCGACGCTCGTCGAGGACGCTCCGCAGACCGATCGCACCTCGACGCCGCTCGAGTCGCTGGAGGTGCAGTTGCCTTCGAGCCGGCCGCGTCCGGCCGAGCGCACGGCGCCGCTGCCCGAAGACGAGCCCACGCCGCTCTCGATGACGCCGGTGAAGCGCCCGGTGTCCGCCGAAGCGCCGCCGCCCGCGCCGCTGCCGGAGAAGCGCGCCGCGCAAGAGACCGCCGACTTGCCGATGGGCCGCATCCCCGCGCGCCGAGATGGACAGTCCGGGCCGCCGGGCCAGGACGAGCTCACGCAATCGCGCACGCTGGGCGGCTACGAGATCAAGCGGCGGCTGGGGCAGGGCGGCATGGGCACGGTGTACCTCGCGCGGCAGCTCTCGCTCGATCGCGACGTGGCCGTGAAGCTGCTGCACCCTGCGCTCGCCAACGATGCGGAGTTTCTCACCCGCTTCACGCGCGAGGCGTACGCGGCGGCGCACCTCACGCACCACAACATCGTCCAGATCTTCGACATCGGCTCCGACGCGGGGACCAAGTTCTACAGCATGGAGTTCGTGGACGGCTCCACGCTCGGCGCGCTCGTCGCCACGAAGGAGAAGATCGACCCCGAGGCCGCTGCGGGCTACGTGCTGCAGGCCGCGCGCGGGCTCGGCTACGCGCACCAGCAGGGCATCATCCACCGCGACATCAAGCCCGATAACTTGATGCTCAACGCGCACGGGCTCATCAAGGTCGCCGACCTGGGGCTGGTGAAGGTCGATGGACTCGCCGATCCCGAGCGCGGCGCCGAGCCCGTGTCCGTGCCCAAGGCGGTGGTCGCCGGCAACATCCAGGTGTCGATGGGCAACGTGACCAACGTGAAGAACGCGATGGGCACGCCGGCGTTCATGTCGCCGGAGCAGGCCCAGGATCCGTCGAACGTGGATGGCCGCGCCGACATCTACTCGCTGGGCTGCACGCTCTACTACCTGCTCACGGGCCGGCCGCCGTTCCGCGGCGCGAGCGACATGGCCACGCTCTACGCGCACGTGAACGAGCCCCTGGTGCCGCCCGACCAGGTCGTGAAGCGCGTACCCAAGCAGCTCTCCGACATCGTGGTGCGCATGCTCGCCAAGCATCGCGACCAGCGCTACCAGACCATGGGCGAAGTGGCCGAGGCGCTGGAGCGGTTCCTGGGCGTGGACGCGTCGAAGGCGTTCTCGCCGCGCGAGGAGCACGCGGAGCAGCTCGAGTCGGGCGTGAACGAGTTCAACCGCTCGACGTGGAGCCGCCGCCGCCTCTTCGCGGCGCTCGCGTTCATGCTGGGAATGCCCATCGCGCTCGGCGTGGCGTTCAAGTTCCTGCCCGAAGATCTGATTCCGACCGAGGTCATCCCCACGCTCGCGGGCGGCTACCTGCTCACGCTCGCGGTGTACTTCGTGTTGCACGGCGTGGCCTCGCACTCGTACCTGTTCCGGCTCACGCGGCAGTTCATCTTCGGGAGTCGCATCTGGGTGCTGCTCGCGTGGCTGGCGGTGCTCGCGGGCGGCGGCGTGCTGCTCTACGAGTACGACCTCGAGCTCTGGGGATTGGGCGCGTTGCTCGGCGCTCTGGCGCTCTCGGTGGCGTTCTATTTCCTCGTGGATCGTCGCGTGGAGAAGGAGCGGCGTGGCGCGGTGGAGAAGGTCGAGTCGCTGCTCAAGTCGCTGCGCCTGCGCGGGCTCGAGGAGAGCGCGCTGCGGCAGTTCGTGTGCAAGTACAGCGGCGTGCGCTGGGAGGAGTTCTACGAGGCGCTGTTCGGCTATGACGCCAAGATGGAGGCGCGCGCCAAGTGGGGCCGCATGGACAACGGCCGCCCGCGGAAGCGCTTCGGCGTCTGGCGCGATCCCATCATCCGCTTCCTCGAGTGGCGGCAGCAGAAGCGCGCGGAGAAGAAGGAGCAGCGCGCGATCGCGGCGCTCGGTGCCGAGGGGAAAGCTTGATGCGGAGCGGGTTGCTCGCGGTGGTTGGCGCCTTCATTTTCGCGGGTTGCTCGGGGGCGCCCACGGGTTCGAGCTCGTCAGGCTCGGGGACCTCTGGAACGACCGGAGAGTGCGCGTGCGCGGCCCCTCCCATGGTCCGTGTCGTGAGCACGACGCCGACCACGCTCGGCGTGCGTGGAAGCTCGCAGCCGCAGACCTCGACGGTGGTCTTCGAGGTCGACGACGCCAGTGGAGCGCCGGTCGCCGACGGCGTGACCATCACCTTCACGTTGAACCAGACCCTCGACGGAGCCGACGCGGCGACGCTCGAGTCGACATCGGCCAGAACCGCCGATGGCACGGGGCGGGGCACCGCCGTGGTGCAGACCGCAGCCCAGCCCGAGGTCGTGAATGTGGTCGCGAGCGTCACGGGCGCGCTGGCGACGTCTCCGGACATCACCATTTCGCAGTGAGCACCGTCAGCGGTTCGCGAGCGCCAGGCTGTAGTGGCGAATGCGAATGCGGTGATCGAGATCGGCGAGCGCCTCGTGGAAGTGCGCGCTCACGCCGGGCGGTAGCTGCGACGCCTCGAGCGGCTCGAACTTCAGCGGCGTCACGCGGAACGCAGCGGGCGCGCGACCGGTCTCTTCGCAATATGCGTACGAGCCATCCACGAGCCCCACGCGCTCGCCGAACACCGAACCCATCAGCGAGAGCCGCGCCGGCGCCTGGTCCGCCGCGAGGTCGCGTCCCAGCCACGTGGGCGACTGCGGCAGTCCGAAGAGGCCGGCGATCGTCGGCGCGAAGTCGAGGTGGCTGGTCACGGCGTCGATGGTTCGCGGCGCGCGGCCCGGCACGCGCACGAAGAACGGCACCCAGAGCTCGTCCGCAACGAACGCGAACCCATGGCCGCGACCGATGCTCTCGCCGTGATCGCTGACGACCACCACGGCCGTGTGCGCGCTCAGCCCGAGGCGATCCAGCTCCTTCAAGAGCCGGCCAATCTGCGCGTCGGTGAAGTGGAGCGCGTTGCGGTAGTCGTCCTCGTGGGTGTCGCCGGGGAACGCGCGCGCGTCGAGCGGCCAGCCGTACGGATAGTGCGGGCTCACCGGGTTGTAGACGGCCACGAACGGCCGATCGCGGTGCGCGCGAATCCAGCTCGCGACGGCGTCGACGGAGTCGTTCTCGAACGCGCCCCACGCCCAGCCCGGCTTGAGCCCTGCGAGCACCTGCTCCGCGCCGTGCAGCTCGTCCACGCCCTTTTGCTCAAAGAGCCAGTTCATGTTGAGCAGGCTCAGGTAGCTCGACTCGAACACGGCGGTGCTCCTTCCGGCCGCCTTGAAGGCCTCCATCAGCGAGGCATCGCGCGGCGGGCCGCTGTACAGCTCGGGATACGGCACCTGCGAGCCGCGGCTGAGGTCGGAGTAGAAGAGCGCGTATTGCGCGTCGAACGTGAACGGCGCGGTGGTGAAGTGGTGCGTGAAGCGCGTGGATTCGCGCTCGAGCGCAATCAGGTTTGGCGTGAGCGTCTCGTTCACGGCCACGGCCGGCGTCGACTCGAGCAGCACCACGAGCAGGTTCATGTCCTTCGCGGCGCCTTCGATCCCAGCAGCCGGAAACCGAGAAGGCCTCGTCGACGCGAGCTCGAAGATCGACGCGCGATCCAGCTCGCCGTTGGCCTGCGCAGCCTGCAGCTCGCGTCGAAAATCGGCGGGCTTGGGCAGCGGTTGGTACGAGCGCGCGAAGTACATGAGCGGGTTGCTCTTGAGGCCCAGGTTGAATTCCAGGCCGCGGAACGCGACGCCGGTGACGGCCATCGCGCCCGCCGCGAGCGCGAACGACGTTCCCCAGAGCGTCCAGCGGCGCTCGGGCAGCCGGCGTGAGTCGAGCCGCCGCGCGACCGCGGGCACCAGCGCGAACGCAGAGATGCCCACGATCATCGCGATGATGAACGTCGCGTCGACCGAGGCCGCCACGCACGAGCGCACTGCGCCATCGGCCGCGTACTGGAACATGCGGACGTTCACCGGCTGCCCGTAGAGCTGGTTCACGCGAAGGCTGATGCCGAGCAGGCCGACGCTGAGCGCGTGCAGCAGCAGCAGCGCGCCCACGCAGAACGGCCGACGCAGCGCGATCAGCGGCGCACAGAGCGCGGCGTAGATGGCGGCGACGATCGCGTCGGGTCCGAAGAGCAGCGCGGCGAACGGCAGCGGCCGCGGCAGCGCGGTCTGTCCGGCGCGAATGAGCCAGGCGAGCAGGAGCAGCTTGAACATCGCCATCACGGCGAAGAGCAGCAGCGCAGCGGCGAGCACCGTCCGATCGCGCTCGAGCTCGCGACTCCCGAGCCAGCCCCGCACGCCCGCGTGTTCGCGCATGACCACCCCCGTTCGCTTGGGGTAGGCGTGGTCGGCGGGATCGGCAAGCGGCGGCGCGCGTCAGAGTTTCACGACTGCACGAACAGCTACGCCGGGATCTGGTGCAGGCGAATGGAGTTCGTCTTGCCGGCGATGCCGATGGGGGTGCCGAAGACGATCACCAGCCGGTCGCCGCGCTTGGCGAGCTCGCGCGCGAGGAGCTCTTCCTCCACGCGCTTCACCATCGGCTCCACGTCCTCCATGGGCTCGAGGATGCGCGGGATGACGCCCCAGTACAGGCCGAGTCGGCGGCGCACTTCCTGGTTGGGCGAGAAGGCCACGATGGGCATGCCCGGCCGGTAGTGCGAGAGCAGGCGCGCCGTGGTGCCGCCGAGGGTGAAGCAGCAGAGCACCGCGGCCTGCGCGTCGGCGGCGGCCTTCACGGCGATCTCGCAGACCACGTCGTTGAAGGGCGTGGGCCCGTCGTGGACGATGTGCACCGGCGCGAACGTCTTGGCAAAGTCGATGGCGCTCTCCGCCGAGCTGACGATCTTGTGCATCATCTGCACGCTCTCGAACGGGTACTTCCCGCTCGCGGACTCGCCCGAGAGCATCACCGCGTCGGCGCCGTCGAAGATGGCGTTGGCCACGTCGCTGGCTTCGGCGCGCGTGGGGCGCGGGTTGCGGATCATCGAGTCCAACATCTGCGTGGCCACGATGACGGGGATGCCGCGCGCGTTGCACTTGCGCACGATCTGCTTCTGGATGGCGGGCACGTTCTCGGGCGGGATCTCCACGCCCAGGTCGCCGCGGGCCACCATCACGCCGTCGGTGGCGGCCACGATGGCGTCGAGCTGCGCCAGCGCCTCGGGCTTCTCCAGCTTGGCGATGATGGGCACGCGCCGGCCGAACTTCTCCATGTGCTGCCGCGCGAGCTGGATGTCCTCGGGCCGGCGCACGAACGAGAGCGCCACGTAGTCCACGCCGTTCTTGAGGCCGAACTGGAGATCCTCGAGGTCCTTCTTGGTGAGGGCCTCGGCGCGCAGGTTCACGCCCGGCAGGTTGATGCCCTTGTGCTCGCCGAGCGGGCCGCCGACGATCACCTGGGTGCGCACGGTGTCCTTGCCGTTGGTCTCGAGGACCTTGAGCTCGAGCAGGCCGTCGTCGAGGAGGATGCGGTCGCCGGGCTTCACGTCGGCGGCGAGGTACTCGTAGGTGGTGGAGCACTTCTTCTCATCGCCGACGTAGTCCTCGTCGGTGATGATCACCAGCTCGCTGCCCTCCTTGAGCGGCACCGGCCCGCCGTTCTTCAAGTTGCCGGTGCGGATCTTCGGGCCCTGCAGGTCGCCGAGGATGGCCACGGCCTTGCGGACCTTGATCGACGCGGCGCGGATCCACTCGATGGTCTGCGCGTGCTGGGCGTGCGTGCCGTGCGAGAAGTTCAGGCGGGCGACGTCCATGCCCATCTGCATGAGCTTCTCGAGCGCCTCCTGGTTGGCGACCGAGGGCCCCAGGGTGCAGACGATCTTGGCGCGACGCATGTTCACTCCCTGCCTCCGCGCGCGGAGGTGCGCAATGCTTTAGAGGGTCGGCGGGCCGAGGGCAAGCAAGAGCCGCTTGGATGTTTGGGCGGCGTGGCGCGGTGCGTCGCGCTAGGCGGCCGGCAAGGGGGCGGGCGTAGCCTGGGAAGGCACACGGCGCGCGCCGGCGAGCAGCACCAACCCACCGATGACGATGGGCAGCGCGGTGAACGCCACCGCGATTCGCCGGCTGGCCACGTCCGCGATGGCGCCGAGGATGAAGGAGCTGATGGCGTCACCGAAGGCGTGGATACAGAAGATGTTCACAGACACTGCGAGCGCGCGCAGGTTGGATGGCACGCAATTCACGAGCGCTGTGTTGATGGGGCCGGTGTTGAAGAAGAGGAAGAACATGGCCGCCGAGGCCGCGGCGTAGGCGAGCCCGAGCGTCGGCGAGAAGGCTGCCACCAGCACGAGCGGCACGCCGAGCACCAACCCGAGCCCCGAGATCCACAGGTAGCCGCCCGGATGTCGCCTCACGGCGCGTTCGCCGGCCCAGCCTCCCGCTGCAGTTCCGAGGAAACCAGAGACGACGGTGATGGTGCCGAACACCGAGTCTGCCGCGTCGAGCGGCACGTGGTGAACCTCGACGAAGAAGTCCGGCATCCAGTTCGCGAGTCCGCCGATGGCGAAGGTGAGCAGGGTGTATCCAACGTTCACCACCATGAACTGTGGGTTGGCGCGCAGCGTGCTCAAGCCCAAGCGCATCGGCGGCGGCTGCAGCTCGGTCTCGCCTTCGTCGTTCGCACCGCGCACCGGCTCCGGCAACATGGCTGCAACCAGCGCGAGCACCAGGCCCGGCGCGCCGGCCACGAAAAACGCGCTCCGCCAGCCGAAATGGACGGCCACCAGACCGCCCGTCACGAAGCCGAGTGCGCTACCGACCGGAATCGCTGCGTAGAAGACGGACAGCATCTTCCCGCGACGGCTCCGGTCGTAGAGGTCGCTGATGATGCCCGGTGCCACGGTCGCGTACCCGGCTTCCCCGATGCCCGTGAAGGCGCGCGCGATGAAGAGGTGCGATTTGTCCTGGGCGAGGCCCGACGCGGCCGTTGCGATGGACCAAAGAATCACACCCGCGGCGATGAGGTATTTCCGCTGCACGCGGTCGCCCAGGTAGCCCGCCAAGGGCGACGCGAGCATGTACGTGAGCATGAACGAGAGCGTGAGGAGCCCGTACTGCTTGCCGTCGAGGTTGAGCGCGTCGCAGAGCGGCTTCTTGATGCCGGCGATGACATAGCGGTCGAGATAGTTGAGCAGGTTGATGAGCGTGAGCACCCCGAGCATCACCGCGGGTCGCGCCATCATCGAGTTCCTCGGACTCACGCTGCCTCCCCGAACCGCGCGTACAGCAAGCCCCAGCGCACACCGCGATCTGAGATCCGAACCGCGGCCGCGCCCAGCTTCGCGAGCGCGCGCGCGAGGATCGTCGCGCCGGTCGCGATCACGTCCGCGCGCGCCGCCACCATGCCCGGCAGCCTCTTGCGGTCGTCCACCCGCAGGCTCCAGAGCCGCTCGGCGCACGACTCCACTTCGGCGCGCGAGAGCGTCTGGCCGTGAATCCGCCCCACGTCGAACGGCTCCACCGCGCGCTCCACGGCGTACACGGTCGTCGCCGTCCCCGCGACGCCGACGACCTCGGCTTCCAAGGCGCGATCGGGCAGGGCGGAAAACGCGTGATCGAGCGCATCTCGAATGGCTTCGCGCTCCGCGTTCGTCGGCGGATCGTGCTTCACGTGGCGCTCGGTGAGCCGCACCGAGCCGACGTCGAAGCTCTTGCGAAACGTGACGCGACCGGCCTGGCCGAAGACGAACTCCGTCGAGCCGCCGCCGATGTCGACGACGACCTTCGCGCCCGGGCCAAAGTCGCGCTCCGCGGCGAGGTAGCCGAGCTGCGCCTCTTCGTCGCCGCTGATGACCTCGGGCCGGAGCTGCGCGCGCTGCTCGACGGCCCTGAAGAACTCCGCGCCATTCTTCGCGTCGCGCGCGGCCGACGTGGCCACGCACGCGATCTGCCGAGCGCCCAGCTTGCGCGCCTCGTCGACGAAGGTGCCGACGACATCGGTGGTGCGCGCGATGTTCTCGGGCTTCAGCACGCCGCTCGCGTCGACGCCCTTGCCCAGCCTGGTGATCTCCGCGCGTTCGGCGAGGGGCCGGAAGCTGCCATCGGGCGCGCGCTCGGCGACGACGAGCGTGACGGTGTTGGTCCCGATGTCGAGCGCGGCGAACACAGGCAAAGCCATGCCCGACGAACCTAACCCAGATTCCGCACGGGCGCGTGCCCGGGTTTCTGCTTGCGCGCTGGCCTTTGAACGCTCACGATCTCCGCGAATGCGCCGGCCCACCTTGCTCTCAGGCCTGGACCTGCTCGCGCCCAAGCTGCCGGGCGACGCCTCGCTCCTGGCCTTGCCGCCGCCCGTGCGGCCCTTGCCCAACCCTGAAGCTGCGGTTCGTGCCGCGATCGACCATCCGGTTGCGGGCCGGCCGCTCGCCGAGCGGGTGACCGCGCGCAGCAAGGTGCTCATCGTCGTCGAGCACCCGGCGCACCTGGTGCCCGCGGGCGAGCTCAGGCCGCTGCGGCTGGCGCTGCACGCGGTGCTCGACGTCCTCAAGGCGCGCGGACTGCCTCTTCGCGCGGTGAAGATCCTGGTCGCATGCGGGCTGGAGCACCGGCCGGCGATGACCGAGCTCGCGCCGGCGCTGGGCCTCGAGGTCACGGGTGGCTACGAGGTCGACATCTTCGATGCCGAGGCGCACCGCGCGTTTCGCGATCAGCCCGACGGCGCGAATGGCGCGCAAGAGCTCGCGCAGGCGCTCGCGGAGGCGGACCTCATCGTCGATCTGAGCGTGCGCACGCACGCCCCTCGGCCTCCGCTCGCGAACCTCGTGGAAGGGCTGGCCACGTACCGGGCGCTGCGCCCGCTGCATCGGCCGGAGCAGAATCCCGAGCCCATCGCGCTGCAGCGCGCAAAGGCGCTCGCCGCCGAGCTGCCCATCTTCAGCGTCGCATTGGTGCAGAGCGAGGCCGTGCTCTCGGCGGCGGCGCAGGGCTTGTTGGGTACGAGCGACGGGCTCTCGGCTTCCGCTCGGGCGTGGAATCGGATGCCGCAGCTCATGCGTCGTCGCGCAGCCGCGCTGTTTCGCTCGGCGGCAGCGCCGGGCGCCGTGTTCGCGGGCGATCCGCTCGCGGCCGAATCGCAAGCCGACGACGCCGTTCGCGCGGCCACGCGTGTTCCACACGGCCCGCCGGTCGATATCCTCGTGATCGGCGTACCCGATCTCTCGCCCGATGCGCCCGATGCGCGGCCAAATCCGGTGCTCACCGCGCACCTCGGGCTGGTGACGCTGCTCGGCCAGGTGCGACATCGCCTGCGCGACGGCGGCGCGGTGGTGCTCGCCACGCCGCTCGGCGATCAGTTCAACCGCGTGCAGCACCTGCCGTACGTGGAGTTCTACGAGCGCGCCCTTCGCGTGGCGCCGCGCGGGATCGATCTGTCGCAGCGATTCGAGTTCGACTTCAGCGGTCGACCCGAGCTGGTGGCCGCGTACCAGAAGCGCGGGGCGGTCCACGGCGCGCATCCGTTCCACCGCTGGTACGCTCAGGAGCGCGCGCGTGCGGGCCTGCGGGTGTTCGCGGCAGGCGCGGGCGCAGCGGCGGCCCAGCGGGTGGGCTTCGAGCCGGCGGCGACCGTCGAGGCCGGCCTCGAACAAGCACGAGATGTGCTTGGGCTCGCGCAGCCGCAAGTGGGCGTGCTCGATGTGCTCGGGCTCGCGCGCTGACCCTCAGCGGTTGTGGGGCTCCTCGGAGACCCAGTGGAAGCCCCGGCTGAGCAGCTCGAGCTTCTCCGGGCCCACTCGCGTGAGCTCCATGTGGACCTTCTTGCCCTCCAGGGGGCCGTCGAGGACCAGGTGGTCCGTGCTCGGCTGATCGAGCGTGAAGTCTGCCTTCCAGCCGTCCTCGCTTTTGATGGTCGAGACGACCATCTTCTTCGCGCCAAGGTTGATGTCCACGCCGTACCACTGGGTGGACCCGTCGTAGCGCTGAAACATCACGTACTCAGGGAAGTCGAACAGCGCGCGCCGGAATCGATCGCGATCGGTCGCCAATGGCGGACGCAGAGCTCCGTCGATCGAGAGTTGGTCGATGTCCCATATTCCGAACAGGGCAGACCGCTCCTGGAACTGGGACCAGCTTCTCCAGCTCCCGTAGCCATGAAAGGAAACCAGCCAGAGCCCAAGCCCCACCTTGACCAGCGTGGCGATGCGGTTGGCGCGCGGTGTGGCGAAGAGCGCCGGGCTCGTGAAGGGCGCCGCCGGGCGATTGAGCAGGAAGAGGCTCGCCAGGCGCGGCAGGTCGGGCACGAGCAGGAACACACTCAACAAGAGCAAGTGTGAAGAAAAGATCTTCACAGGTACGTCGTAGCTCAGGTTGAGCCCGAACACCTGGGTCATCACCGCCGAGGCGACCAGCGCGCCCAGCGTCTCGGTCAGCGGGATAATTAACAGGAACGCCGCCAGCAGCTCCGTGCTGCCCGCGAATCTCTCATACGCGGGCGCGCTGCCAATGGAGCTCCAGAGGATGCCCATGGGCGAGAAGTCGCCGAGGGGCTGAACCAACCTGGCCAGATGCGGGAAGGGCATCTGCATGGGAAATACTTTCACGATTCCATAGCCAAAGAGCTGCATGGCCAGGCCCAGTCGAACGACGGCGCGGAACCACTTGTCCAGCGTGACGTGGTTCGGGCGTCTCCGATCGACGATCGACCACGCCGCGGTCGCGAGGGCCGAGACCAGCACCAGGGTGAAGATGAGGACCCAGTCGTAGGTCTTGTCACTGCTCCCGGTGTCTTCGAACGATGGCGCCTCCGGCAAATGAAGAATGTGCGCCGCCACCCAGAGGGTCACGAGCCGCACGGGCGTGACAGTGGCCAAATCCGGAATGTGGATATTTGGGATCGGAAATAGAGAAGGAAATACGGCGTGCGTGAGAGAGAAGAGGCCCAGATAGAGAAATGAGAATCGAAACGAGACGAGCCTGCCGATGCTCCAGGCCGAAGGCTCTGCCGGCTTGGCTTCCGGAGGAGCGCTCTCGATGGGTTGCTCGCTCATGGCCACGCTCGATTTGGTGTCGAGTCGCGACGCTATCAGGTCCTGCGGGGCTGCCGACCACGACGCTGAGGGCTGTCTCCGGCTACGAGCTCGCTGATGTCGAGCAGTGGGGCGAACCACGTGCTGACCTTCGTCAGTCATTCCATCGACCGGCTCGCGAGCTGCACCCAAGCGACGCGTCGTTCGAATGGAATCGAGAAGAGAAATCCATCTCCCGAATTGGACCTATCGGGAACGGAGGCGAAATTGTTGAAAGTCTGGTCGATGGCCGTGACGGTCGCTTTCGCCACGTCGACCAGGGTCATCACATTTCGATGATCGGTCGGGTGTTTGTTGTCGGGGTGGTGAAGCCACGCTCTGAACGGAATGTGCGCCGGCCGGGGCGCGGCGCGTCGTGCAACGCGCAGCCGATCGCCACGAGCGAGCCGTCGGGAGATGTGGACGCGAACGAACCCCAGCACCCGAAGCCATTCCGTTCGATGCGATTGCGCTTCCCCGTTCGTAGGTCCAGGACATCGAGTACGGCGCCGAGCTGCCGCGAGCGCGCCAGCTCTCTCGCCAGCGCCGGAGATCGCTTCAGCGCTTCATCGAGCCGCTTCATCCCTTCTGGATTGGCCTCGCTTCGCGCGCGCCACAGGTCCTCGAAGAGCAGGGCGGTGCTGCCGATGGCCAGCGAGGGAAACGCGCCGTCGTCAACCTCGCCTGCGCCCACGATCAGCAATCGCGTCCAGAGCGCCTTCACCGCCTGCTTGGAAGCGCTTCTCGTTGTGCCTGCCCTGGAGCTCGACCTCCGCGCGCACTTCCTTCATCGATCGCGGCGAGTTCTCCTCGAGCACCTGGAGAATCGCGCTCGACTCCGAGGGCAGACCCAGGAAGAGGTCGCCCTCGGACTCCAGCAGGCCGAGCACGCTCTGAAATACCTCGCGCGAAAAGAACGTCGCGCGTCCGCGCAACGACTTTGCGTACACAAACGCGGGTCCCGCCGGCGAGCCGCTCGCGCAGTTGCCAGATCTCGGCGACGCGCGGGTCGGCCTCGCTGCTCCAATCCCAGCGCATCTCACTGCGCGGGTAGGCCAGGCTCCAGAGCGAGGGCAGCTCGGGTCGGCTCGCGATGGGATAGGCGAGCACGATCCCGTGCTTCTCGACCGCCTTGATTGCCGCGGGCTCGCGCATGACGTCACGCCTTCGGCTTCGCCTCGACGGGTTGACCCAGAATCACCATGGTGCATCGTCTGCGCGCTTCAACTTCGAGCGCAACCTCAGATCCTCGACTGCGCTCCAGTCGCCGAGCGCGCACCCGCTCCGCGACCCACCACCCTGCGTTATCGTCGGACATTCTCTCCGGCACCCTCGCCATCGCCCGCGCCGTCGCGCCCAAGGACCCGCAGTTGGCGGAGGTCCTCGAGGCCGAGTGTGCGCGCCTCCAGAACCCCGGGGCCGGGACGCGAGCGCGCGAGCGCGCTCTGCTCGAGGCAGCCCACTCGCGCAGCCAGTTCTCGCTGATCCCGTCTGGGCTCTTCGACCAAAACGTCACCACCTTCGCTGACGCCGAGGGTGCGCTGCAGGTCTGGGCCTACGACGACGACATCGTCACGCTCGACGACCACGAGCCCAACCCGTGGACCGACAGCGTGGACATGGAGAAGCAGCTGACGGCGCTGCTCGCGAGCCCGCAGCGTCACCGGGTCGGCGCCATCCGGCTCCCCTTGTTCGAGGGAAGCGCGCGCGCTGCGGCGTTTCTCGCGGGGCACCGTGCTGCGTCACTCGTCAGTCATCTCGACGTGCGCAATCAATCGAAGACCGTCCTCGTGCCGGTGGCGTCGGCTTTCCCAAAGCTGCGCGGTCTCTCCTGCGGGAAGAACGAGGTCGCGACGCTGCTCGCCGAAGGCGCTCCCGAGCTCGAGTCGTTGGTGGTGAGGAGCATGCGCGGATTGTCGGCGGAGGTGCTCGACGCTGCCGCGTGCCTTCCCAAGCTCCGACACCTCGGGTTGCGGTCGCCCCTGCCTCGGGGCGAAGAGCTCGCCGTGCTCAGCGCGCATCCCGTGATGAACCAGCTCACGAGCCTGAAGCTCTTCGACGTGAATGGGGCGGACCGCTTCCCCTTCGGCGCGTTGGTCGAGCGGCACGAGGCCTTCGCCTACCTGACTCGCCTCGACCTTCCCGGACACCTGGTACCTGAGGACGTGCGCGCGCGCGTGCGCAAGGTCTTGCCCGAGGCAGGCTTCGTCACCTGGGCCCGCCGAGAGACGATGGCGCTCGACTTCGAGACCACGGGCTGGGGCGCCGCCGCCCGCTAGAGTCTGCGGTTCTAGCGATACCGCCGGTGGTAATGCGGCCGGTACACATGGTGGTACACGGGCGCGCGGAACCACGGGTGCGCGTACCAGTGGTAGTAGCGCGGGCCCCACGCGCCCCAGTACGGCCGCGGACCCCAACCGAAGACCCACGGCGCGACGACCCAGCGCCAACCGAACGCCGGGTAGTACACGTACATCTGCGGATTCCCCGTCGCGGGCACGTACGTGTAGTTCTGCGCGTACGGCATCCACAGCCAGCCGTACTGCGACGTGTAGACCCACTGGCCGGTCGCGTTCGGAGCGGCGGGCGCTGCAGCTTGCGGCGCAGGCTGCTGCGGCGCGGGCGCGGGCGCCTGGGCCTGCTGCTGAACCGGTTGCTGCGTCGTGATCGGCTTCGACGTCTGGACGCCCGGCTGAGCGGCCTGTTGCTGCGGCGCCATCGGCTGCGAGGTCTGCACGCCGGGCTGCTGCGCGGGCGCTTTGCCTGCAGGCTGCGAATCGGTCGGCGGCGGAGTGGGGGCTGCGGGCGGGGGAGGCGGCGTCTCCGTCGGCGCTGCGCCCTGGGGCTGCGCGGGCGCTTCAGCGTTGTCGTCGGACGGACCGGCGGCGGGCGCTGCGTAGGCCGAGAACGCCATGGAGCTCGCCAGCGCGGCGGCGAGCGTCGAGAGGTGAAGGTTGCGCGTCATGGGTCGCTCCAGGGCACGGCCCCAGCTGTAACCAGCGCGACGACAGACGCAAATCGGCGCCGCGCATTCACCGGCTCCAACCCACGAGCCGGCCGGAAGTTACGGTGCCCGACCCAGCAGGCAAGCGGCTCAGCGCCCGCTAGCCGAAGAAGACCTCGGCCATCTCGAACAGCTTGGGATCCACCGTCTTCAGCTTCGACGTGGCCTCCGAGAGCGGCACGCTCAGCACCTCGTTGCCGCGCAAGGCCGCCATGCGCCCGAACTCGCCGGCCGCGACCATGTCGCAGGCCTTCACGCCGTAGCGCGTCGCGAGCACGCGGTCGTGCGCCGTGGGCGAGCCGCCGCGCTGGATGTGCCCGAGCACCGTCACGCGCGTCTCGAAGCCGGTGCGCTTCTCGAGCTCCGTCGCCAGGAACTGGCCGATGCCGCCGAGCTGCACGTGGCCGAACTCGTCGAGGCGCTGCGAGGTGGTCACGTTCTCGCCGCCCTTGGCCGTGGCCACCGTCGCGCCCTCGGCCACCACCACGATGCTGAACTTCTTTCCCTGCGCGTGTCGGTGCTGCAGGTGCTTGGCCACGTTGCCGAGATCGATCGGGTACTCGGGCACGAGGATCACGTCGGCGCCGCCGGCGATGCCCGCGTACGTCGCGATCCAGCCTGCATGGCGGCCCATCACCTCGCACACGATCACGCGCTTGTGGCTCTCGGCCGTCGAGTGCAGGCGATCGATGGCCTCGGTGGCGATCGAGACGGCGGTGTCGAAGCCGAAGGTGAAGTCGGTGCCGTAGAGATCGTTGTCGATGGTCTTGGGCACGCCCACGATCTTCACGCCCTTCTCCTCGAAGAGCTTCTTGGCCACGCCGAGCGTGTCCTCGCCGCCGATGGCCACGATGGCGCCCAGGTTGTGGCGATCGATCGTGCGCAGCACCTTCTCCACGTTCTCCGGCTTCTTGAACGGGTTGGTGCGCGAGGTGCCGAGGATCGTGCCGCCGACGTGCAAGATGCCCGATACGCTCTGGCGGGTGAGGCGCAGGTTCGAGTCCTCGACGAGGCCCTTCCAGCCGTCGCGGATGCCCATGCACTCGAAGTTGTGGTGCTCGGCGCGCCGGACGACCGCGCGGATGACTGCGTTGAGGCCGGGGCAATCGCCGCCGCCGGTGAGGATTCCGATCTTCATGCGCGCTCCCTAGACCCACACGCTCGTTTGCGTCGCGAATCTAGGGAACAAGGGCAGAGCGCCGCAATGAACAAGTACGCGGCCTGCCGCTCAGGGGACGCTCGTCCGACCCGCGCTCAAGAACCCTTGAGGATAGCCGAGAGCTTCGTCGTCCCGCTGGTGACCTCGGCCACGCGCCAGCCGTCCTTGAGCTTCACCAGGTCGAGCACGACGGTCTTCGCCTCGTCGGCGCTGGTGAACTTCACCGTGGCCTGCGCGCGGTCGGGCGCGCTCTGGCTGATGGCGATGTCGACCTTGGCGATCTCCCAGTCCTGCGCGTCGACGAACGGATCGCCGTCGAGGTTGGGAACATCGCCCTTCTTCGCGGCGGCATCCCGGTCCGCGAGGATCGCCGCGACCAGCTGAGGCGAAAAGAGCTTCTTCAGATCAGACTTCTTGTCGAGCTTCACGCCCTGGGTGTTCCCGCCGATGTAGTGGGCGTAGATGCTCTGCACGAACGCGCGCGCCAGCGGGTCCTCCGCGGGCGCTGCGCTCAGGCCGAGCGCCACCACTGCCGCCGCGATCCGAAATGTAACCATCAGTTGAAGATGGTCTGGCAGCCCGTGAGGATGTCCACCTGGCCGGTGCTGTCCGCGGACACCGTGGTGCAGGTGTTGGGGCAGAGGATGATCTGCGAGGGGGCGTTGGGGTTGTCGTAGTACCAGGCGTCGCCCGAGGCGGGGCAAGCGCTCGCGCCGGTGACCGCGGGGATGGTCTCCGCCGCGCCGCCGCCGCCCGGCGTGTACTGCACGTTCACCTGGCTGATGTTGATGGTGCCCGCATCCGGCGTGGGCAGCGTGTACTGACAGCCGAGCGCGGTGCCGCGGATGTTGTTGAGCGCGTCGAGGAACTGCTGGTTCACGTTCTGGGTGGTGTCCACGATGAACGCCGCGTTGGTGCCGCCCGCCGAGGCGATGCCGTTGAGCGCGGAGAGCGAGCTGCCCACGCCGATCACGAAGGTGCGGATCGACGGGTTGCTCTGGAAGCCGTTCGCGGCGATCTGGTCGATGTCGGAGAGGTTGGTGTCGCACTCGGTGGGGTCGCCGTCGGTCGCGAGCACCGCGATGACCACGTGGTCCGGGTGGCTCGAGTGCCACGTCGCCGCGTGCTCCACGGCGCCGAGCAGCGCCGCCGAGGTGGGCGTGTCCGTCGAGGGCGAGTGCTGGCTCAGCGAGTTGGTGATCGCGCTGGCCACGCCGGGCAGCGGGGCGATCTCCACCTCGGGCGTGGCGTAGTCGGAGGCGATGCACGAGTCGCCGCCACCGCCGCCGCCGCAGCCGATGCAGTAGCCGCCGTAGCAGAGGCCGCCGCCCGACTCGCAGGCCTGCGTGTTCGCGCTGTTGTTGCACTGGCTGGGGCAGCTGCTGCCGCCGCTCGGCGGCAGGCCGAAGTACTGGATGCCCACCGAGATGCCCGCCAGGCCCGGCTGGTTCACGAAGGAGCTGAGCGCGCCGGTGACCGCGGACCACTTGTCCGTGTTGCCCGCAACCGTCTCGCTCATCGAGCCCGACTGGTCGAGCATGATGTACATGTCGAGCGGCAGCGACTGAGCCTTGGTCGAGTCGGCCGCGCAGGCCTGGAAGCCGCCGTCGCCGTTGGTGCCGCCGGTGCCCGAGCCGCTGGCGTTGGTGCCCGAGCCGCTGCCCGAGGTGCCGGTGGTGACGCCGCTGCCCGTCGTCGCGTTGCCGCTGCCGGTCGCCGAGCCGTTGCCGCTGGTGTTCCCGTTGCCGCTGCCGTTGGCGCCGGTGGTCGAGGTCGCCGTGGTCTTGCTCACGTGCGCGTCGACGGTGGCGCCGCCGCCGCATGCCGCGCTCGCCACCAGCGCGAGCGCGCTGAGGAGCGACAGCTTCCAGCTCAGGTTCGTCGCGGGGCGCACCATGATGGTCTCCGAGGCAAGCTCACCCGCTTGGGGAGCGGGCGGGCGTCTATGCCACGGCTCGCGATGCGCTCGTAAGGGGCTGCAATCCCACCTTTCCGCCCATTAGGCGCACAATTCGAAAAGGCGTTTGCGAATACCAGCTCGCGACTCATGAATATCGGCCGCTTCGCCCCGTCCCGGACGAACCTTCCTGGAGAGGCGACATGATCGCGTGGATGCTCGCAGCGGCGCTCGGGGCAGCCCCCGCAGCCCGGACGCTGGATCTGGAGATGGAGAACGTGCCGCTTCCGGCCGTGCTCGACGAGCTCGCGCACGCCACCGGCTGGCGTTGCACGGCGGCGCGCGGATCCAAGCTCACGCTCCATATTCAGGCACGCGACGTGAGCAAGGACGAGCTCCTGCTCGGCGTCCAGCAAGCGCTCACCGAGAGCGGCTTCGAAGTCGTGCAGCAGGGGGCGTCCTGCATGGTGGTGCAGCAAGCGGGAAAGCCGCACGCGCGCTCGGTGCAGCTCGCGAGGCTCAACGGGAAGTGGTTGGTGCGCCCCGGTCCCGCGCAGTAGCCGAGCTCGAGGACCGCGTGAAGCTCGCCGACCCAATTGAAACTCTCGAATATGGAATGCGCGAGTTCGCCATCCACACAACAGCGGCTAGATGCTGAAGTTCGGCGCAGTGGCGCGACGCCTGAATCGCGTCAGTAGCTGCCGCTCTTGCTGAACCCGGGCAGCGCCGACTTGCCGTCGCTCTTGGACGTGTTGCTCTGGACGTGCGTGAAGCCCTTGAGCGACATGCCCGAGTCCTTGCGCTTTCCCAGATGCCGCTGCTTCTCGGGCGGCGCGCTGGGCGCTTCGGCATGGGCTGCCGGAGTCGGCGTCGGCTCCTTCACGTCCTGCTTGGCTGGCACCGCCACGGCGACACCGGCGTCCGGAACGACGGCGAGCGAGGCCTCGACCTTCGGAGCCACAGCCACCGGCGCGCTCGGCTCGACCTTCGCGGGCACGGGCGGCGTCGGCGCGGTGACCACGGGCGTGGGCGCGGGCGGCAACGCCGAACCTCCGCCGAGCTTGATGCCCGCGATGAGCGCGCCGATCACCAGCACGGCCACCCCCACGATGAGCGGCATCTTCGACTTCGCGGGTGGCGCAAGCTGCGGGTTCGGACCGGACTGCGTCTCGGCGCGCGCGCCCGGGTTCTCGGGACGCATCACGGTATCCGAGAGCCCCGGCGTCGACGGCATCGGTGCCCGCGAGCGCGCCATCAAGTTGCCGGGCGCGGGCGTGAAGGTCACGTCCACACCGGACATGGCCGCGGGCGGCGGCAGCTTGGGCCCGGTCTGGAAGGCGGGCTTGCTGTTCGGCGCGGGCGTCGGCTGCGGACGCACGGCCGTGTTGCTCGTCCCGCGCGGCGGTGGCGAGCTCGCGTCCACGCTCGCGCGCAGGGCCATGGCCGCATCGCGTGCGGTCTGCGGGCGGCGGGTGGCGTCCTTGGCGAGCATGGACTCGACGAGATCGCAGAGCGCGGGCGGCGCGTCGGCGCGGATCTGGCCGAGCGGGCGCGCCTGGTCCATGAGCACCTTGGCGAGCACCTCGTTGTAGCTCTCGCCAGGGAAGGGCGGCTGTCCCGAGAGCGCCTCGTAGAGGATGGCGCCCACCGAGTAGATGTCCGCGGTGACGCCCACGTCGCGCGCGCCGCGGGCCTGCTCCGGCGACATGTACAGCGGCGTGCCCATCACCATCCCGGTGCGCGTGAGCGCCACGTCGCCCGAGCCGCGGAACTTGGAGATGCCGAAGTCGAGGATCTTCGTCGCTGCGACCGGCCGCTCCACCAGGAAGATGTTGTCGGGCTTCAGGTCGCGGTGGATGACGCCCTTGTCGTGCGCGGCCACCAGCGTGTCCAGCACGCTGCCCACCACCTGGCTGAGCTCCCACGGGCTCATCGAGCCCTGGCGTGCGAGGTGCTCGCGGAGCGTCTGGCCCTCGAGGCGCTCCATGACGATGAAGGCGCCGCCCTCGGGGAGCATGCCCATGTCGAGCACCTCCACGATCCCCGGGTGCCCGATCGACGCGGCCGCGCGCGCCTCCTGCTTGAACCGCGCGAGCGAGCCCGGATCGGCGGCGAGCTCGGGCTTGAGGACCTTGATGGCCACCTGCCGGCCGATGTCGACGTTCTCCGCCAGATACACGGCGCCCATGCCGCCCTGGCCGAGCAGCTGGAGCACGCGGTACTTGCCCGCAAGGAGCGAGCCGCTCTGAAACGAAGCCTCTCCCGACACGGCGACAGTCTCCCCCAGCCCCACCGGAATTGACAGTCAGCGGGCCTGCTCCGACGCGGCGGATGTGATAGCGATCCACGCGTGACGGTGCCACCGGCAAGTCCCCGGTTTGACAGCGTGCGCGCGGGCGTCGTGTTGGCGCTCGCGTCGGCCGTGTTGACGGCTGCTGCGCCCCCGGGATTCACGCCGTTGGGTAAGCCGCCTCCGGCACCGCCGGGTTTCTTGTCCACCCAGCCGCCGCCGGCGCCGCCGGGCTTTGCGCAAAGAGGCTCGACCGCGCTCGAGCTCTCGCCGCTGCCGCAGCCTCCCGGTCCTCCGCGCGACGCGCCTGCTGCGCCGCCGGGCTTCGCGCTCGCCGAGCTCGCCGCGCCACCGCCCGGCTTCGCGCCGACGCTCGCCGTCCCGGTCTCGGCGCTGCAGCTCATCGCCGGGGCGTCGAAGCCGGTTGCTCCGACCGCGGCGCCACCCGGCTTTTCGCCTGCCGCACCGGCGCCTGCAAACGATCACCCGGCCCAGGCCAAGGCGCCGGTGGTCTTCGCGCCAGACAATGGGCCGCCGGCGCTGCCCGTCGTGGGCACCGCGAACAACCCCGCGGCCCAGGCGACGCTGGGCCTGGAGCACGAGGGGCGCGTGGATGGCGCCGTACTGATTTCTGATCTCGGGCTCGCGCTGACCACGAGCCGCGCAATGGCGCACCCGACGGCGCCGCTCTCGGCTGCGCTCCTCGACGGCCGCCGCGTGGGCGCGCGCGTGCTCGCGGTGGATCCGGGGCGCGATCTCGCGCTCGTGCAGCTCGACGGTCCGGGGCCGTACACGGCGCTCACGCTCGCCAGCGGTGGTCCGGAGCTGGGCGCGCCCGCGACGGCCGTGGTGCAGCCCGGCGCGCTCTCGTGGACGCAGGTGTTCGCCTCGGTGGAGCAGCGCTACGCCTCGCACAGCGGCAAGACCGACGCCCAGCGGCTGCTTCTGCGGGTGGCCACGCCGGTGCTGGGCGAGGGCGGCCCGGTGGTCGATTCAACGGGACACCTGCTCGGCGTGATCGCGTCGCCCGAGCCGGACCAGAGCCCGGGCGAGGCCGTGGTCATCGGCGTGGACGCCATCCGCGGGTTCCTCGATCGCGCGGGCGTGTACGCGCCGGGCTTCGCGCTCGTGGTCACCGCCTCGCCGAGCGCCACGGTGACGGTCGACGGACGCCCTGCGGGCGATACCTCGCACGGCCCGCTGCGCGTGGAGAAGCTCACCCTCGGCCGCCACGAGGTGAAGCTCGCGGCGCAGGGCATGGCCGAGGACGTGGTGAGCGTGGAACTCGTGGGCCACGCGGTGGAGAGCTTGAACCGCGCGCTCGATCCCGGCGGCACGCTCGGCGTCACTGCCAGCACGCGCGCCGACGTGTGGGTCGACGGCTCGCTTCGCGGCCAGGCGCCGACGCAGCTGGTCTTGCCCGCGGGCCGCCACGTCGTCGACGTGCGCGCCAACGGCTATCTGCCTGCGACCCGCTGGGTGGAGGTCGCGACCGGCAAGCGCGCCGACGTCGACGTGAGCCTGGAGCGCATCGCCGGCGAGCTGACGCTGGACACGGTTCCGCAAGGCGCGACGGTCACCGCCAATGGCGAAGAGATCGGCAAGACGCCGCTCGCGCACGCACGGGTGCCCGCGGGGAACGTGGAGGTCGGCATCCGCTTCGAGGGAAAGCACGCCTACAAGTTCAACGTCGCGGTGGCGCCGCACGAGACCAAGGACCTCGGCGTATATCGGCTCGAGGATCCGTTCGGCTGGCTCGATCCCGTGCTGCCGCACGACGCGGCGGTGGTCATCGACGGCGGCCCGCGGCACGTGGCGCAGCGCTACGAGCGGCTCACGGTGGGCCCGCACACCATCGACGTCTTCGCGCCGGGCTACTACGCGTGGTCCACGCAGGTGACCGTGGCCGACGCGCAGACCGTGGTGCTCGATCCGCCGCTCGCGCTCTACGATCGCCTGCCGCCGCGGCGCGCTGCGGGCTACGGCCTCACTGGCCTCGGCGCGGCGCTGGGGTTGGTGTCGATCGGATTTGCGACCGACGACTCGACGAAGAACTTCGTGGCGCCCGGGCTGCTCGCGGGCGCCCTGGCGCTCGGCGTCGGCGCGTGGTGCATCATCAGCAGCAGCGGCCAGGACCAGGCCGGCTGGACCGAGCAGCGCACCTGGACTGGCCCGGCGCCGGCGAGCACCTCCACACCTCCGCCGACGGGAGCGGGCGGCCCATGACCGCGCTGCTCTTGGCAAGCCTGCTCGCGGCCGCGCCCACCTACGCGCCCGCGAACGTCGACGCCGCCGGCACGCCGGACGTGCTCCACCGCATCCACGCTGCCGCGAGCCGCGCGCTGGTGCAGGTGGGCGACGACCCGAACTGGGCCGGCGTGGTGATCTCCGAGAGCGGCATCATCGCCACCAGCTCGCACGGCCTCGAGGGAAAGGTCTCCGCGAGCGTGACCTTCACCAACGGCTATCGCGCGAGCGCGCAGGTCGTCTGGGTGGACCAGGAGCTCGGCGTGGCGCTCCTCGAGGCGTCCGGCCTGCCTGCGATGGCGTACCTGCAAGTGAGCCCGCTGCCGGTGCAGGCCACGCAGGCCGCGTACGCCGTGTACTTGCCCAAGCCGCTCGCGCCCGCAGTGACCTTCGCGCGCGTGACCTCCACCAACGTCTCGCGCGCGGGACGCATCGACGACCGCTTCTTCACGGCGCGCTTCGGCATGATCCCGCGCGCGCGCGGCGGGCCGGTGGTCTCCTACGCCGGACAGCTTCTGGGCCTGGTGCTCACCAGCGACGCGGGTGGAACCGGCTTCGCGCTCAGCTCGCGCGCGCTGCTGGAGCTGGTCGGCGCGCACAACAACGCGCTGCCCACGAGCTCGCTCACCGTGACCAGCGATCCCTCAGGTGCGCAGGTGCTGCTCGACGGCGCGCCGGTTGGGAAGACGCCGGCCAGTCTTCAAACCGTCGCTGCGGGAGAGCACGCGCTGACGCTCAAGTCGCCCGGGCTGCCGGACGTGCTCAAGCGCGTGGTGTCGCTCGGGCCGTCGCACCAGGACGTCGCGGCGACGCTCTTCGCGGGCGCCGCGGTGCACCTCGACGCGCCCGCAGGCGCGCGGGTGTACGTGGACGGCATCTGGCGCGCGGTGGGCGCGAGCACGCTCTTCCTCTCGGGCGGGCGGCACCAGGTGCAGGCCACGTTGCCCGGCCGGCGGGCGTTCGCGCGGCAGATCGAGGTCGTCGAGGACCGGCCGCTGACGTTGGTCGCGGAGATGCCGGAGCTGCACGCGACGCTGAGCGTGGACTCGGTGCCGCCCGGCGCGGAGGTGATGCTCGACGACAACCGCGTGGGCGCCACGCCGCTGAATCAGGTTCGCGTCACGCCGGGCACGTACGAGGTCACGCTCGCGCACCCCGGCTTCCACACCCTCAAGCGCGCCGTGACCATCCCCGACGGGCAAGAGGTGAACCTCGGCAAGCTCACGCTGGAGGCGCCGCACGCCATCGTGATCGCGCATGTGCCCACGCAGACGACCGTCTCCATCGACGGCGGGCCGCGGCACGTGGTGAAGGCGCAGGAGGACGTGCCGCCAGGAACGCACCAGCTCGTGTTCTATGCGCCGTACCAGTATGCGGAGCCGGTGAACCTCCACGCCGAAGATGGGCAGACGGTGCCGATCACGCCGCTGTTCGTGGCTGCGGGAAATCCGCACACGGCTGAGGTGACGCACACCGTGTCGAACATCGTCGAGGGCGGCGCGGGCGTGCTCACGCTGGTGTCGACGCTGTTCTTCCTCGCGGCCGAGGACAATCGCTCCAACAACGAAGGCCAGCTCACGGCGAGCGGACACAGCAACGTGCAGACCGGGCTCATCACCGGCGGCATCGGCCTCGGGCTCTATGCGGCCTCGGTGTTCATCGACTCGCTGCAGCCCACGCCGGACATGGGCTTCGACCACACGGCCTCGGGCGCGCGCGTGCCGGCGCCGACGGCGACGACGGTCGAGAGGAAGTAGCTCAGCAGCTCCGTTCGTCGTTCCCTGAAACGACCGAAGCGCCGCGCCACCACGGCGCGACGCCTCAGAGCACACCAGGTCGTTGTTCACCTCCGTGAGCGACGGGACAACAGTCCGGCAAGCCCGAGGAGCGCCACCAGCCCCATGCTCCCCGACACCGCGCTGCAGCCGCCCTTGGGCGCCACGGTGCCCTTGCCAATGTTCGCGGTGGTCGCGGCCACCACGGCCGGCTGACCGGGGTTGCCGGCGCTCGACGGGTACACACGGTCGGCGAAGGCGAGCGTGGCCGAGAGCTGGAACGCGTAGTCGCCATCTTCGTCGGCCACGAAGGTGGGGATCTTTCCGTCGACGTACGCGTACTGGAAGTTGCGGCTCAGCGACGCCGCGCCTTCAGGGTTGGTGATGGCCGCGTTGGAGCCGCTGGGCCGCTTGGTCACGGTCCAGGTGTACTTGATGCCCACGCCGTTGCGGTTTGCCCAGAGCGGCAAGCGAATCTCTTCGCCGGTCTTGGCCGTCAGGCTGCCACCCGCGCTCACCGCGAAGGGCCCGTTGGGATCGAGGCACGCGTCGGGGTTGGACTTGTCGACGACGTAGCAGAACTTCGCATCGCACGCGTCGCCGATGCCATCGTTGTCCGAGTCGGTCTGATCCGGGTTGGCGACGAGCGGGCAGTTGTCGCGGCCATTGGGAAGCCCGTCGTTGTCCATGTCGGGATCGCAGGCGTCGCCGAGCCCGTCGCCGTCGGTGTCTTTCTGGTCCGGGTTCTTCACGTCCTGGCAGTTGTCGTACTGGTCCGCGACGTTGTCGCCGTCGAGATCCGTGGTGCAGCCCGTGGGATCAGCCGGCAGCGTCTGGTCCGGGTTCGAGAGCAGCGGGCAGTTGTCCTTTGCATTGGGAATTCCGTCGCCGTCGATGTCGGGGTTGCAGGCGTCGCCCAGGCTCGTGCTCGAGTGGTTCGCCTGGTTCTTGTTCGGAACAGTGGGGCAGTTGTCCTGCGCGTTGGGAATTCCGTCGCCGTCGATGTCGGGATCGCAGGCGTCGCCCAGCCCATTGCCGTTCAGATCGCTCTGGTCCGGGTTGGGGACGGCCACGCAGTTGTCGCAGGCATCGCCCACGCCGTCGCCGTCGCTGTCGGCTTGATCGCGATTGGCCACCCAGGGGCAGTTGTCGCTGGCGTCGCTCACGCCGTCGCCGTCGGCGTCGTCGGTGTACGAGAGCGTCTTGCCGTCATCGGTGTAGGCCACCCAGACCGAGCAGCCACAGCCGCAGCCGCAGCCTCCGCCTCCGCCGCCTTCTTCCTTGGGCGCTCCGCAGTCGGTGCCGAGACACTCCGGGTTGTCGGAGCCAGCGTGCGAGGTGCGCGGGATGAACGTCGCGATCGCCACGGACAGTGCCGCAGCGACATAGAATTTAATTTTCATTTTGGTTCACCTCGGCAAGGGCCGGAAGGTCCCCTAGCAATCGCAGGGCCATCGCGCGGACGACGAGATGCCTCGGGTTTGCCTGCGGCGTAAGGATTTCCGCGGGGGCCAAAGCCCCCAACGTGTGGGGCGCGGTCTGCGCTGGTGCATGCGTGTCGCATTGAATCGCGAGATCCATTTACGTCGTATTCATGAGGACATTATTTAGTTCGGGAACGACAATGAGCTTTCAAGGCGGCGCCGAGTGGGCTCGTCAGATGAAGACGCAAAGCTGTCCGCGCTGCGGCCGGACATTTCGCCAGAGCCAGCGGAGCACCGCTCGCTGAGAGACTGGAAGAGCAGGGCATGCGGTATCCGCTAGGCTGCGGTCCCCGCTCCCAAGGAACGACCTTCATGCTCTCCCACCGCGTGCGCCTGGCCGTCCCCGTGTCCCTGGCGCTGCTGCTCGTGCCTCGACCGGCCGCTGCGTTCTTCGAAGACCTCTGCGTCTCCAAGGCGGGGAAGTTCGAGACCTGCATCGAGCCGTTCTCGGCATGCAAGGTGAAGCCGTCGGTGGGCTCGGCATGTCCGGTGGAGCTGCAGCAAGCCACGGCGCTCGCGGCGCGGCCGCGGCCCGGCCGCAGCATGATCCACGCGGACGCGACGTACTTCCTCGCGCAAGCCCTCGGCTATCGCGCCGACGTGGCCTACTGGATCGCCGCGTACGACGAGGTCACGGACCTCACGCGCTACGCGCCGATTGATCAGTGCGGCGTTCAAGCGAGCGAGAAGAACTCCGGTCGTCGCTTCATCACGGCCACGTTCAACGGCTTTCAACGCACCAACACGAAGACCGATGGACCGCTGTACCACTACACGCTCGCGTTCTCGCCAAACGGAGACGGCACCGATGTCCACGGCGCGAGCGGCGTGCAGGCGGTCTATCCGCTGCGCTTTCCCGCCCCGGGCTATCCCGCCATCGACGACATCTACCAGGGCACGCTCTACAACCTGCGCCAGTGGGCCATGCAGCCGACGAACGCGCCTGGGTTGCTCTGCGCCGCGGGTTTCACGGAGCCGAACGGACCGTCGCACTTCAGCGGCGCGCGTTGCCTCGCCGGCGCACCCATTCGCGGGACGGTGCCGGTGCTGAGCTCGTTCAACTTCGGTCCGAAGATCGAGGCGCAGACGGGACCCAAGCTCCTCGACAACGCGAACGGACCGGTCACCGTCGACCAGCTCGAGGCGTGGCTCCGGGATCCCAAGCGCACCCAGGGCGTGCTCTGGAAGGACGCTGCCGCGCCGCCGGTTCCGGTGCAGCTCGCGCGAATCGGGCTCTATCTGCACACGCTGCAGGACACCGCTTCGCACGCGACCTACTGCGGCGATGACGCGCCATCACCCCCAGGTGGCGACGACTCGGGCACGTACATGGCGCTCGAGAAGGACGGCGTGCGGCTGGTCTTTGGTCGCGGCTGCGCGACCTCGCCGCATGTCGCGGGACACGTCGAAGAGACGGGGACGGGCGACGCACCGCTGCCGCTGCGCGACTACACCGCGCTTGATGCGACGCTCGATGAGCTCATCGTCTTTGGCAACGCCGTCGCGAAGCCCAATGGCTGGCTCGCAACTCCTGACTTGCTTCCGCCGGATGTCGCCGGCGGGAAGAGCGCGCGCGGTCAGTCTGCGGCGGAGCTGGAGACGCTGCTCGTGGGTGCGCTCGTGTCCGGACGGCCGGGGACGCGCGGCGAGAGGTACCGCTCGGGTGTCGTGACTGCCCCGCTGCAGGTGATCGATCCGGTCGAAAGGCTGCACAAGATGAACGCCGCCATCGGCGACTACTCGAAGCAGTTGGGTGTTCCGCTCGAGCCGATGCCGGGGAACTCGACGAACGCGAATGACAAGAGCGCGTGCTTCCAGGTGAACAAAGAGAAGTAGCGGGCGAAGCCTGAAATACCCGTGTGGGTATTCGAAAGCTCCGAAATGACCTCTTGAATACCCGCGCGGGTATTCGAGAGGTGTCGGAAGAGGTTCCAGACCTCCGCGGACATCTTTCAGAGATGTCGGGAGAGGTTCCAGACCTCCGTGGACAGCTTTCAGAGATGTCGGGAGAGGTTCCAAACCTCCGCGGACATCCTTCGAAGATGCAATCAGACCTCTCGAAGGTCCTGGGACATCTTCAAGAGGTCAGAAGAGATGATGGAACGGTGACTACGACCAATCCCAGCGAATGATCGCCCACTCGTCGGTCGCATCGCGGTATCGGTCGATCACCTTGAAGCCCACGCGCTCGTGCGCGCGCATCGAGCGCGTGTTGCGCGTCGCGACCTCGGTGATCACCGAGTCGTCGTGCCCGCGGAACCTGTCTCGGTGGCCCTGGTAGAGCAGGTCGAACACGCCGCGACCCCGCCACGACTCGGCGACGCAGATTTGCCCCATCACGTAGAAGCGCTCGCGCATGAGCCCCAAGGCCTCGAAGCGCTCGAACATCGGTTCGAGGATGGGCAGGAACGCGCGACACGCCACCGGCATGACCAGCGCGTAGCCCACGAGCGCGGCCCCGTCGACCGCGACGATGCTGGGTTCGAGCGCATGCATCTTCTCGAGAGCTTCGAGCGTGTGCTCGACCGTCACGAATCCCTCGCTGGAGACCTGCTCGGACGTGAGGCTTCGAGCGAGGTTCTGCCGCTGGAGCGCGAGGATCTGCTCCAGGTCATGATCGCTGGAGACGGGGCGCACTTCGAGCATGGTGATCAACCTTGGCGGGCTCGACGTTGAACGGGCTTTGTCCTGACTCTTTATCGACTACGCTGACGCGATGCGATCTGCATGGCTGGCAATTCTGCTGCTCGCTGCGGGTTGCGGCCCCACGACGGCCAATCCGAGCTCACACGGCGCGACCACGAGCGCCTCGTCGACGGGCGGCACGGGCGCGATCACCAGCACCACGACAGAGGGAACGAGCGCGTCGTCGAGCAGCGGCACGTCGGCGTCGTCGAACACGAGCGCAGGGACGGGCACCTCTGGCAGCACGACCTCGACCTCGGGAACGTCGAGCAACACCACGACCAGCAGCTCGACGACGACGACGAACACGACGACTGGCACCTCGTCGGCGGCCAGCAGCTCCACGACCGGTAACACCACGGGCTCGACTTCGACGACCGGCACGACCGGCGTGGCGTGCAATCCGGTCACACCGACGCCGGATGTCGACCCATGGAGCGTTCGCGCACCGAGCGCTGGCTTTGGCGCCATCAGCACCGCGCAGAATGGCTCGTACACAGACGTCTTCCTCGACAGCCCCGCGTATGGCGGCATCGCGCAGGGCTACATCCGCATCGGCGCACGGCTCGACTGGGGCGGCTCGATTGTCTTCTTCGGGCTCGGTGCGGATGCCTCGAGCAACACCATCGACGCGAACGACACCGGCCGCGAGCTGCAGCTCGCGCTCTACGACCCTGATCGCTCGCTGCAAGGGTGCGCCTACAACGCGAGCTGCCAGACGGCTCAGCCATGTCCGGCATCGATCACCTATCTCGGTTGGGATCCGGTGCAGGGCGGCGACGAGTGCGGGCACGGCGGCACCGTCCTCAACTACGGCCAGGACGGCGACTCGCTTCAGCTCACCATTCAGCCCCTGCAGTGGAACCCGGATTGGGACCAGCAGACGTGCGTGAACAACGCGTGTGGCGCGAGCGGCGTCCCGGTGGCGGTGACGTACACGTTCGAGCTGCGCTACGTGCATCCGAACGTCGTCGAGGTGGCGACGCAGGTGAGCAGCCAGGAAACGATCGACCATCAGATCACCACGCAAGAGTTCCCGACGCTCTACGTCGCGCACGGGCAGAACGGGCCCGATCTGCCGCTGCTCTACGACGCCGCCGGGAATCAGCCCTCGATCAACACGCCCGCGAACGACGGCTTCTACGTGGGCAACTTCACCTCGCCGGCGCCGTGGGTGACCTGGCAGGACGCGAGCTCGGACTATGGCGTCGCGCTCGTGTCGGATCAGGGCGTGACCGCGTTCCAGGGCTGGCGCGGCGACGGCTCGAGCGCCCCGTACTTCCACAACGTGCGCGCGCAGATGTCGTTCGGACTTCCCGCAGGCGGAGCGGTGCGCGGCATCTCGTATCTCGCGCTCGGAAGCCTGGCGACGGTGCAGGGATTGATTCCGGAGATCCTCGCGAAGCGTCCGCCGTTCGGCTACGTCGACGCTCCAGCTGCAGCGGGCGGTTCGGTCGGCGGCACCTCGGTTCGCGTCGAGGGCTGTGTGCTCGATACCGCGCACATCAACAGCATCGACGTGAGCCTCGACGGCGTGAGCCTGGGCAGCATTCCGGTCAACGTCGGGCGCGGCGACGTGTGCACGGTGTACCCGGACTACGACGGCTGCCCGAACGTCGGCTTCGACGACACGCTCCCGGCGCCGGCATTGGCCGACGGATGTCAGCACCTCATTCGCGTCTCGGCGACCGACGGCGACGGAAACACCACGGTGCTCGGCGAGCGCGCCATCACGGAATGACGCTCGCCGAGATCAACGATGCGCTCGAGCTTTCGCGTGAAGCGACTTGCAGGACGTCGCGAGCATTGGCCATGTCCGTCGCTCGAGGCGCTCACGCCGGTGTAACGAGCGGCGTGAGGATCTCGTGGCCCTCATCGGTCACGAGCACCGTGTGCTCGAACTGCGCCGAGAGCGAGCCGTCCTCGGTGACGACGGTCCAGCCATCGGCGAGCACGTACACATCGGGACGACCGAGGTTCACCATCGGCTCGACGGTGAAGGCCATCCCCGCGCGCAGCTTCAGGCCCGTCCCGCGACGACCGACGTGCGCAACCTGAGGCGGCAGATGCATCTCGCGCCCAATTCCATGGCCGCCAAGCGCGGTGACGACGGAGACGCCTTCACGCTTCGCGAGCTCCTCGATGGCCGCGCCGACATCGCCCAGGCGTGCGCGCGGCCGCACCACGGCGACGCCTGCGTCGCGACACCGACGTGCGAGGTCGACGAGCGCGCGAGCTTCAGAAGACGCCGCGCCGATCACGAACGTCGCCGAGCAGTCGCCGTGAAAGCCGTCAAGCTCGGTCGTGACGTCGACGTTGACGATGTCGCCGTCCGCGAGGCGCTCCTTGGTCGAGGGGATGCCATGGCACACGACCTGATTGCGGCTCACGCAGACCGCCGCTGGAAAGCCGTGGTACCCGAGCTGGCTCGGACGCCCGCCGCGTTGCGCGGTGTCCTCGCGGACCCACGCGTCAATCTCTGCCGTCGTTACGCCCGCGCGCAGCCGTGAGCCAACCAGCGCCAGCGTGCCTGCGGCAGCTGCTCCCGCGCGCCGGAGTCGCTCGGCTTCTTCAGGGCCGTGAAGGGCAATGGACATGTCATGAAGGTGCGACAGGTCCGCGCGAGCGATCCAATTCCAAAAAGGTATCGGCGCTGACTTGTCACCTGCGCATCGCGACGTCTAACCTGATTCGCATGAGTCTTCGCCAGCTCGAGTACTTCGTCGCCGTGGCTGAAGAGGGTCACGTGGGGCGCGCGGCCCGCCGGTGCTTCGTGTCGCAGCCGCCGATGAGCCGGCAGATTCGTGCGCTCGAGGACGAGCTGGGCGCTTCGCTCTTCGAGCGTGTCCCGCGCGGAATGCGGCTGTCGGCGGAGGGGCAGCGCTTCATGGGCTACGCGCGCGAGGTGCTCGCCGCGGCCGAGCGCGCACGGCGAGCCTTGCTCGACGGGTAGGGCGGTCACTTCGCGAGCGCGGCGCTCTTCTTCACCAGCTCGACGAACTCCTGGCGATAGGTGTCGTTGCCCGCGGTGGCGCTCGCCCGATCGATGACGTCCGCCATGGTCGCTGCACCCTTGTTGGGCGAGTCGCGCAGCAACAAACCCCACTCGGCGACCGCGGCCGCGAAGCGTGCATCGGCGCTGGGATGGTCGCCGCCGTCGTCGTGGACCGCGTAGGCCAGGAGCTCGCTCGTGGCGCCTTCGGGCTGCTTGTAGCGGAGCTTGAGCGTCATCAGCTCGTCCGAGCGCACGACGTTGCTCTTCTGGTAGCGAAGCGCGTCGACCGGCGGCAGCTCGGCGCTCGTCCCGGTTGGCACGACTTCGTAGAGCGCGGTCACGGTGTGGCCAGCGCCCAGCTCGCCCGCGTCCTTGGTGTCGTCGTTGAAGTCGCGCGCACGGAGCGCGCGCTTCTCGTAGCCGATCAATCGATAGGCAGAGACCTGCGCCGGGTTGAACTCGACCTGGACCTTCACGTCCTTCGCGATGGTCACCAGCGTGCCTGCAGCTTGCTCCACGAGCAGCTTGCGCGCCTCGGCGATGTTGTCGATGTAGCCGTAGTTGCCATTTCCATGATCGGCGAGCTGCTGCATCTTTGAATCTTTGTAGTTGCCCATTCCAAATCCGAGAACCGTGAGGAACACGCCGCCCTTCGCTTTCTCTTCGATGAGGCGCGTGAGCGAGCCGTCGTCCGACACGCCGACATTCCAGTCGCCGTCGGTCGCGAGGATGACGCGGTTCACGCCGCCGGGAATGAACGCTGCCTGCGCGGTCTGGTACGCGAGCTCGATGCCTGCCGCGCCGGCCGTCGAGCCGCCCGCCTCGAGCCGATCAATCGCATCGGCGATTTGCGCCTTGTTGGAACCCGAGGTCGGCGGCAGCACCAGGCCCGCATTTCCGGCGTAGACGACGAGCGCGATGTGATCGTCGCTTCGCATCTGATCGACGAGCAGACGCAACGCGCGCTTCGCGAGCGGCAACTTGTTGGGCTCGAACATGGAACCCGAGACGTCGATCAGGAAGACGAGGTTTGCCGGCGGCCGCTGCGAGGGCGGCAGCTCGCGGCCCTTGAGGCCGATGCGAACGAGGCGATGGGCCTTGGCCCACGCACATCCGAAGACGTCGGCGGTGACGGCGAACGGCTTGCCATCGGTCGGCGGAGCGTCGTGGTACGGGAAGTAATTGATGAGCTCCTCGAGGCGCACGGCGTCTTTCGGCGGACGCTGACCTTCGGTGAGGAAGCGTCGAACGTTGGAATACGACGCGGTGTCGACGTCGATGCCGAACGTCGACAGCGGCGCGAGCTTGGGATCCTCGAACGGGTTCTCGTCGATTCGCGAGTACGACTCGGTGTTCATCCCCGGCGGCAGCGCTTCACCCTCGAGCGCCTGCTCCATCGGCGCGCGCGACATGCTCATCTCGCATGCGAGCCCGCATACCACGAGCGACAGAAGCCCCAGTCCAACTGCGATGGCGCGCATGACGACGCCTCCGGCGCGGCACCGCCGCGCTCGAATGGAGTTCCAACGCGGGAGCTTCGTGGGGCTTACAGGTGCGCGGTGCTAGGCTTGCGGCTCATGACCGTCGAACCGAGTGTGGTGAGCCCGGGCAAGCCGAGCGGTCTCCCCATCGCTTCCCTCATCGCGAGCGCGCTGGCGACGTACTTCATCATCGGCGTGCTGCCGGTCGAGTCGCACGCGGACGACTGGCCGGGCCCTGGCGTTGGCGCGGCGATTGGATTGCAGGGCGCAGGTGTCATGGCCTTTCTCGCAATGCTCCTCGCGCTGATCGCCTGGCGTCCGCCGAATGCGTCGGGGCTCTCGGTGCTCGCGCTCTTCTGCGCGGGCGCGGAGTACCTGGCCGTGGGGATCGTGTTTCCGTTCGTGGGGCTCGGGCCGTTCTGTGGACAGACCGCATCCGCGCTCGCGGGAGTCAAAGCCTCGAAGCCCGAGCTCGATCTTCATCAATTCTCCACGGGCTGCGGCGTCCTCATGAGCGCGCAGTATCTGGTGCCGCTGATGGTGTTCAGTTTGGTGGTCGTCGCCAAGAACAAGAAGACAACGGCGAAAGCGTGAACGAGAACGCATGCAACTCGCGCCTGGATTGAGCGTCGAAGAAGCGAGCCGAATCTGTCGCGACAGGTGTCGCGCGCAGTGCTGCCGGGGTCCGCAGTTCCTCTGGCTCGGCGCAGAAGAGATCGCGCCGTTCCGTGCGCAGGCGGCTGCGTTCGGCGTCGAGGCACGCGTCGTGATCGAGCGCGACGGCACAGGCTCGATTCGCTTCCTCGATCACGACGGCGAGACCTGCCCGATGCTCGACGCGAAGACCTGCAGCTGCCGCATCTACGGATCGCGTCCGCAAAGGTGCCGCGAGTTTCCCGATCGCGTTCGGCCCGGCTGCGCCATCTCGGGCGGGTAGGGAAGCGGCGGAATCGCGACCCAGAGGTGCGGTCTCGAGGACGCGCGTCGGTTGTTTGCCGGTGCGGACGAGCTTCTTCCGCTACGGCGCCGAGAGCCTCAGCGGGATGGTGAACGAGCGAATCGATATCGGCTGATCGCCCTGCATGGCCGGCGAGTAGTGGAGCTGTGAGAGGTACTCGAGAATCTGCGCGTCTTCGATTGCCGGAATCCGCTTCACCAGCTTGCAATCGAGCAGCGCGCCCTCGCGGCTGATGGTGCACTGCGCGAGCGCGAGACCTTCCGCGTGCGCCTGGAGCTGCGCCGACGTGAAGTGGAACTCGGGTCGCTCGCCCACGAGCTGAGGCCGCGTCATGCCCGGGCCCAGCAGCACTGGCCCGTCGTCGCCACCGGACATCGGCGCGCCACCTTCACGCCCGTCCGGCGAACCTGGACCGGGACTTCCATCTCCCTGCGTATTCGAATCGGACGCGGCACCGGTCGGCGCATCATCGACGGTCGAAGCCGGAGTCGGCTGCGGCGTGGCCTCGGGCGGCGGCGCGACCGGCTTGGGCGGAATCACCACCCGCTTGTGGGTCGCGGCCTTCGCGTGTGCAGCCGGAGCGGGCGCCGGCGGGGCAGCTACGGGGACCTTGAAGTCGAGCTTGGGGCCGATCGGAATTCGAATGATCGGCAACGGCGGAGCAGGCGGCGTCGGGGGACCATGCAGCCCCGCCCAGGCAATCGCCGCGAGGATCGCGCCGTGAAGCGCGAGCGAGACGGTCCCGCCGAGTGCCCGCGGCCGCGCTTCGGCGTGGGCCTGGAGCATCGAGTCGAACATGGCGACCTCGGGATTGGGTCGATCCGAGCAGCCACGCTCGATCGGCCTTTCACAACGCGCTGTGACATCGGTATCAACGCCGCGGTTCCTCGATTCGATCTGATCCCGGCTGGGCATGGATCTGAACCGTGTGGTTTCAATGGGTTGACCCGATGGCGATTGGAAAGATGTCTCGCGTGCTTCGCGCACGAGGCAACGGCGCCCCGTGCTGGGAAGCGAGCCGGCCGGCCCGCGGACAAGTCACCGCCGGCGCTTGGACTTCGATTTCGATCGCTCGGCGACGCGCCTCATCACCCGCTCGGCTTAGGCGAAGAACGCCCGCGTTCTCGCGATCTCTTCAGGCGTCGCCGTCTCGCTGAGCCACGTGGTGAGCGCGGCCGCGCTCTGGAAGGCGCGCCGGTTCGCGTTGGCCGCCTCGGCGATGGCGACCTTCATCTGCTCCAGGATCTTCGAGCCGGGCGCGAAGAGGTGCGCGCTCCGGTGGACCTTGCGGTTGTCGCTGCGCATCAGGCCCAGCATCATCGGCGTGACCTCGGTGCTCAGCTCGCCGCAGGTGCGGAAGTCCACCACGAAGATGACGTCCACGCCGATGCGCACCACCGCCTGGCTCAAGGGCGTGCGCATGTCCTTCATCTCCGTGGGAGTGAGGTCGCCGGAGAAGCGCACTTCAATGATTCGGCCAACGGTCGACGCGACGGTGATCATCTCGCACTCTGCGTGAAAGCCCGCGAGTGCGAGCCTCGCACGAGGCTCGCGCATCGACAAGGCATGCTGGGCGGCGGAGGGTTTCGCTTCCCGTTCCATGATCCGAAGCAGCGCAAGCCGCTCGTGCCGCGTCGCGGGCTCACCGCATCCCGTGCCGCCCAGTGAAGACGCGCTGCAACAAATCGCGCACGCGCTCCCACGCGGCCACGGCGTCGTCCGGAAGCGCCGGCCCTTCACCCGCGCGCGACTGACGCACGCGCTGCACGGTGCCCGTCCTCGCGTCGGCACGGACGGGCAGGGTGGCGTCGAGCTCGGCGATGCGCGCGTGCGCCTGGGCCACGAGCTCCAGCGAGTCTCGAAGCGAGAGCTCCCCTTCCTGCAGCGCCGTGCCCAGGAGGCACACGTAGCTCCGGCACGGCCCGGGACGATCCTCGTAGATCTGGCAGCGCGTGCCCTCGAGCGAAGCGCAGCGCTGGTGCAGGCGGTACACGCCGTCCTTGCGCAGCTCCAAGGCCACGTCGCGCGCGAGCAGCTTCTTTCCCTGCTCGGCGTCGACGGACACGAATGTGAACAGCGAGCCGTCGCAGCAGAGTCCGCAGGCCTGGCAGAGGGTGGAGAGCGACATCGGGCTTCGGATTTGCCGCAGCGCCGCGAGATTCGCAACCGCGCGAGGGAACCGAACGCTCGCCCGGTGGGTCGGCAGTTTTTTTGACGGCCGATCGGTCCCGGGTGAGCCTGCTGTCACAACCCTGTAGCACGCGTCGAGCGGGGGAGCCGCGGCGTGCGAGGAGAAACCATGAACGCGCACGAGCTGGAGCCGGAGTTCGACATCGACGTGGAGCTCGAGGACGAGAGCGTGCTCTGGGCCGACGACGCCGACGTGGTGGAGCTCGTGGAAGCCGTCGCCGACTAGCGCGCGACGCGTGCTTTGAAGATTCGAATCACGCACATCGGCACGGCGACGGTGCTGCTCGAGCTGGGCGCGCTGCGGGTCCTCACCGATCCTGCGCTCGACCCGCCGGGCCGCACCTACCACTTCGGCTTCGGCACGCGCTCCATCAAGAACCGCGCGCCCACGCTGCCGCCCGAGGGGCTCGGCCGCATCGACGCCGTGCTGCTCAGCCACGACCACCACGCCGACAACCTCGACGAGGCCGGCCGCGCCATGCTCCCCAGCGTCGCGCGCGTCGTCACCACGCCCTCGGGTTCAAAGCGACTCGCGGCGCTCGGGAATGTGTCGGGCCTCGCGCCGTGGCAGAGCACGGAGCTCGAGCGCGACGGCGTTCGCGTGAAGGTCACCGCCACGCCCGCGCGGCACGGACCGCCCTTGTCGCGTCCCGTCGCCGGCGAGGTGGTGGGCTTCGTGCTGGAGTCGCCCGGGCTCAGCCAGGGACCCATCTACATCTCTGGCGACACGGTGTGGTTCGGCGGCGTGGCCGAGGTTGCTCAGCGCTTTCGCGTGGGCACCGCGCTCTTGCACATGGGCGGCGTGTCGTTCCCCATCAGTGGGCCGCTGCGCTACACCTTCAACAGCGATGAGGCCGTGCGCGCCGCGGAGGCGCTTGGCGCGAAGACCGTCATCCCCATTCACTACGACGGCTGGACGCACTTTCGCGAGCAGCGTGCCAACTCCGAGCGCAACCTCGAGAAGCTGGGTGCGCGCGTGCGCTGGCTGAAGCAGGGCGAGCCGACCGAGCTCGAGGTGTAACGAGTTCGTTACATCGTTGCGCTCTGCGATCCGCCTCGGCTTGCTTCATCGCGACCGTGCGATCGCACCCGTCGTACGGGGCCTGTGCGGTTGTGCGATAATGGATGAGGCTGGAATCGCCGATAAATCGAGACAAAGCTGGTGAACGCCAAGATCACTCGCGGGGGCGAGACGTGGCGAGAGAGCTTCAGCACCTGGTCGACCCGGCCTTTCTGGGCGAGATCATCGACCACATCGCGCACCCCATCTTCATCAAGGACCGTCAGTTCCGCTGGGTGCTGCTCAACCAGGCCTTTGCAGAGATGGTGGGCTACCCGCGCGAGGAGATGCTGGGCAAGAGCGACTTCGACTTCTTCCCGGAGGCCGAGGCGCGCTTCTTCCGCGCCAAGGACGTGGAGATGTTCTCTTCGTCGAAGCCGGTGTTCATCGAAGAGGAGCCCATCACCGACGGCCGCGGCAACCGGCACATCCTGGCCACCACCAAGGTGCCGCTCTCCGGGCCCGATGGGCGCGTGATGTACCTGGTGGGCATCATCCACGACATCACCCAGCTCAAGACCGCGCAGGACGCGCTGCGGGAGGCGAACGCCGCGCTCGATCAGCGCGTGGCCGAGCGCACCGCGGAGCTCCACGCGGCGCGCGACGAGCTGGTGCGCAAGGAGCGGCTCGCGGTGCTGGGGCGGCTCGCGGGCGGCGTGGCCCACCAGATTCGAAACCCGCTCGGCGCCATCACGAACGCGCTGGCCATTTTGCGGCGCGAGCTCGGCCCGGACGCGGGCCCCACGGTCGCGGGCGCGCTGCAGGTGATCCACGACGAGGCCTGGGCCGCCAACCGCATCATCACCGACCTGCTCGACTACGCGCGCGTGCGCCGTCCTTCGCGCACCCAGATCGATCTGCGGCACGTGGTGGAGCGCGTGCTGGCGTTGGAGGAGCTGCCGCGCGGCGTGACGTGCACGGTCGAGCTCGACGAGCTGCCACCCATCGAGGCCGACTTCGAGCAGCTCACGGGCGCGCTCGGCAACCTGGTGAGAAACGCCATCGAGGCGCTCCCTCACGGCGGCACCATCACCATCACCGGCAAGCGCGAAGGCGAGCAGCTCCTGCTCACGGTGCGCGACTCCGGAGCGGGCGTCCCGGCGAGCATTCGCGAGCGACTCTTCCAGCCGCTGGTCACCACCAAGCCCCTGGGCATCGGGCTGGGGCTGACGACGGCGCGCTCGCTCGTGGAGAACCACGGTGGCACGCTCCGCGAGTGCGGCGGCGCCGAGGGCGCGTGCTTCGAGCTTCGCCTGCCCATCGAGCCCGCACCCGAAGTCACGCCGGTGGCGCCCGCTGGCTGAGCCTCAGCGAACCTGGACGACCACCGGCCACCACTCGCTGTCGGTGTCGGCGGTCTGCGGCGTGAACACCCAGACCAGCGCCTGCTGTCCGCTCTGCGCGTTGGGCGGAATGGTGAGCGTGAGCTTGCCGGTGTCGCCGTTGCCGACGTAGTCGGGCGTGGTGGTGGCCTGCGGATCGAACGTTCCCGTGATCAGCAGCGACTTGAGCGCCCACGGTCCGTGGGGCGCGTTCGACCAGGCCACCAGCGGCACATCCAGGGTGTCGCCCGCGTCGGCGGTGAGTCGCCCGGTCACGGTCGCGGCCACGCCGAGGAACGGCTTGGTGGTCGGGTCCGGCGCGGGCGCACAGGGCGAGCCGTCGCCCTTGGCGAGCGTGTTCGACCAGCTGCGCTGCACCACGAAGTTGGTGGCCTGATCGCGCAGGTAGTCGTTCGCGCAGACATCGCCCAGCTCGCCGCCGGTGAGCGTCCAGGGGCTCGAGTCGTCGTTGAGGATGTACGCGGGAGTCTGCGAAGGCGAAGGATCGGTCGCGGCCTCGATGAGCTCGTGCGACGCCGCGGCCTCGAGCTGCTGCGGCTCGCTGATCCCCGTGGAGGTGATGTTGCAGTCCGGGATCACCGCGTACGGCACGTCGACGTCCTGGCCGTTCACGGTGATCGTGGTGTCGAAGTGGTAGCCCTCGAAGTCGGTGCAGGCCTGCGCGCCGTTGTCGAGGAAGAGGCCGGTGTCCGCGGGGAAGAAGAACATGTACAGCCGCTGGTCGTTCGCGGGCGGCGGCGGCACGGTGCCCGCCTGGATGAGGCTCGCGAGCATGTTGCGGACGTCGCTGTCGGCAACGTAGCCCGGCGGTGTGGTGCCGAGCCGCACGGGCGGGTCCGCGCTCGCGCTGTGCACGCCGTACTCGTTGCCCACGGGGCCCAACCAACTCGACGTGACCAGCCACGCACCGAACGACTCCATCTCCGCTTGAAAGGGATACGGGTCGGTGCCGTTGGCGAGGGTGTCGAAGGTGATCACCTGCAGCACCGGCGCGTCCATCACCTTGCCAGAGCCCGACGGGATCTGCGGCCACGCAGGGTGGGGCGCCGCGTCGTAGCCGCCGCCGGTGGTGCCGCTCGTGCTGGCGGTGGTCGTGCCCGAGCCGCCGGTCGACGAGGTGGGCTCCTCCACGTGTGCCACGGAGCAGCCGCAGAGGAGCAACGCGAGCGCGGCTTTCTTCCGCAGGTGGCCCTCCGGTGCACCGGGGCCGATCATCGCCCGAGCGCGGCCGGCGCGCCATCGAACGCGAGCGCGCGTCGAGGAGACCTCAGACGCCGAACGCCCAGTTCAGCTCCACCTGCATCGGCAGCTTCTTGCCGGAGACGCCCTCCTGAACGGAGTACTCCAGCCGCAACGCGCTCCAGCTGGTGGTCTCGAAGCGCAGGCCCACGAGCTCGAGCGTGAAGTTGGGCTCGAGCGGCAGCGAGCCATCGAGGAAGAACGGCGGCAGTCCGTTCGGGCTGTTTCGGTTCTCGAGCTCCACGTACGGCGTCAACGCTCCGAACGCGCGCCCGAGGACGGCGTACGTGTCGTAGATGGGCCAGGTCTGCGTGCCCGAGTGGTGCACGAACGCAAAGCTCTCCGCGATGACCGTCCACGGCGCCTTGAGGTACGCGAGGTTCACGTTGCCGATGTACTCATCAATCGGCGCGTAGGGCAGGTCCGGGCGAATCGTCGGCGGCGCCCCTGCGATGTGGTCGTAGTCCACGCTCGCGCCGAGCCGCAGACCTTCGACGCCCAGGCCCGTGTGGTAGACGGAGAGCACCACCTGCTTGGCGAGGTTCGTCTCGCGCACGAGCAGGATCTGGTCGGGGATGTCGCCGCGCCCGTTGGCGACGGTGAGCACCAGGTGCAGCGCGCCCTTGCTCGAGGGCATCTGCCAGCCTCCCGAAATGCCGATCGCGTGCGCGGGGATGAGGCCGCCGCCGTCCTCGAAGGCCACCACGCTCGGCCGGGCGATGGTGGGCTGCAGCCAGCGGCCGTGGTGGTAGCTCGCGTTCCAGAAGCCGATGTCGGTGTGCATGCGGCCGCACTGCACGAACCACGCTTGATTCGACCAGCGCAGCACCATGCGCTCCAGGTCGATGCTCAAGGTGTTGGTCTCGTCGGCCTCGAGCGCGGTCTCGGCCATGAAGTCCACGTGCGGCCCCAGGCCCGCCATGAACATCAGCCCGAACGCGCCGAGCTGAAAGTGCGGGTGCTCACCCGGTTGCTGAATGGGCACCACCGCAGAGACGTCGCCGAACGCGTCGAGCTGCGGCGGCGTGGCGCCGGTGGCCGCGAGGAGCTGCTCGCGCGAGCCCTGCTCGAAGGCGCTGAAGGTGGTGAAGTGCGCCATGTGCTTCATCATGTCGTCGGAGTGGTCCTGCATGTTGAAGAGCTGGACCTCGGACTCGGGCTCTTCGGCGCCACCATCGGCACCATCGGGTGCGCCCGCATCGGCAGCGGGATTCTCGGCAGGCATGGGCATGGCCATGCCGGGCATCGAAGCCTGCGCGTGCGCCACGCTGCGCGACGCGAAGGGCGCGAGGGCGCTCAGCGCGAAGACGATGACGGATTTGCTGAGGCGGCGGAGCGGCTGTACGTGACGATCGATGGGATAGTCCTCAATACTGTGAAATCGAATTGATTGCCCCCGCCTGGGCGAACCGAATTTCCGCACGATTCCTTCTGTAAGGGAATAGACCATTGCGGGGCGCCCAGGTTACGGGCACCGCGTCGCGTCATCATTCCTTCGGAGTTTCATCAGTTGCGAAGTATCTCGATCTTCCCCTTGCCGATGGGGTACTCGGACCACTTCGCCACGTAGGCATCGCCGATCTGCAAGCGCTTGCCTGCATACTTCCCCGAGAGGGCCTCGCCGAATTCGTTCCAGGTGGTGCCCGAGTCGTCGACCATCACGAACGGCGACTGCGACTGAACCTTGAAATTCAAAACTACCGAGGGGCTGCCCGGCAGCTTGCGGCTGTAGGCGGTGGCGCTGATGGGGCCGCTCAGGATGAGGACGTAGGGCTCGCCGTTGAGGTCGTGCTGCACCAGGCCGCCGAGCTCGCGCAGGCGCTCGACCGTGTAGACCATGGACTTCTTGTGATCCGTGGTCGTCACGCCGAGGACCAGCGTGTCCACGGGGAGCTGGTTGTTGATGAGCTCGGGATGCTCGCCGAGGGTCTCGTACAAGCCAGGGAAGGGCGGCGCCTCGCCCTTCACGGGATCCCACTTGGCGTAGTCGCGCCCGTGCAGGTGCGCCCGGTGCCGCAGCTCCTCGGCGCCCTCGACGACCTTCGTGTCCGGGTGCTTCTTCACCCAGTCTTCCCAGTGGTCGTGGAACGCGGGGATGCGCGTGAGCTGCGTGCCCTTCAGAGGGCCACTCATGGCCAGGCCGCTCATGGGGTGCCAGCGGCTCTGGGTTTCGAGATCGCAAATTGTATAAATCGCGAATGCATCGAAGTTGCCGCCGGTCTGGCTGAAGTGACTCTCGGTCATCATGAACACGAGCGAGCGCTTGTCGACCTCGGGGATGAACGCCGCGCCGCCATTGCACAGCTCGCAGTAGGTGATGAGCAACGGCACGTAGCGCGCGCCGTAGCTCTGCGGCGCGTGGGGATACTTGTAACCCGGTTGGCTCATCTCGGCCTTGCCGCCGACGGGGAGCTCAACGGTGTCGTTGACCACGTGGTAGTTCGAGAGCACCCACCACGGGTACGCGCGCGCCTGCCCGGCGACGACCACGCCCACCACGAGATCCGTGGGCTTCATGAACGTCGCGTGCGCGGCGTCCACGAGTCCCGGGTTGTTGAGCGGCAGCGCGAAGTCGCGCGAGAGGCCCGGCGAGAGGCCGAGGTCGCCGGTCGCTCCAGCCTTCCCAGTGGCGTGGGTGTGGCTTGTCGTCGCTTCCGCCTCATCCACGTCTGGCGCTCTTGCCCCACCATCGGCGGCTCGTGCGACCGAAGGGACGAGCACGCCGAACAAGACAACAATCGAGTAAGCCGTTCTTCTCATTTCGCGGCCTCATGCGCCGGACAGTTCACGAGCCCGTTCAGCGCAGCGTCTGTCGCGGCGCCCACCACGGCGCCGGTGAGCCTGCCATTCGCGTCGAAAGCCAGCGTGGTGGGAAGGGAGATGCCATCGAGCGCGTCGTCGAGGATGCGGAGCTGCGCTTCACTCGCGGTCGAGATGGGCCACGTGAGCCCGAGCTTGGCAGCGCCGGTCTTGCTGGCGGCGAGCTCCGGCTCCGTCGAGAGGCCGACGCGCGCGAACGCTTCGCCACACTGCTGAACGCGGGCCGCGAGGACGGGCGCCTCGACACCGCACGGCTTGCACCCCGGCGACCAGAGATTCACGAGTACCGGCTTGCCTGACTTCGCTGCACTCAAGAGTGTGTCGCTCGACTCGCCGGGCGTCGCTGCTTTGACGAGGGCGTCGAGCGTCAGCGGCGGTGGTGGCGGGGGACCGAGCTGAACCTTCGGCGCCCGCGCATCGTGGACGTCCTTTTCACCCTCGGTCCACATGACGTGGCGATCCACCGCGACATCGTGGAGCTCCTGGTCTGCGCCGGACGGCCACTCCACTTTCAAAGTGTCGAGCTTCTCGATTCCTCCAAGCCCAAAGTGTGCAACCGCGGGTCCCTGAGATTCGTAGCCGTGGCCTGCCTTGATCCAGCGCACCTGACAGCTGCTGCCGGCGCACGCCGTGACCTTGGCGCCGATCCCCATGCGATTGCTCTTCGTCCCGTGCAGCGCGACCTCGAGCCAGTGGCGGCCCGCAGGGAGGTCGTTGCGAAGCACGCGCAGCTCGGGGCTCTGCATCTGGTGCATCACCAGGTCGAGGTCGCCGTCGTTGTCGAGGTCCGCCCAGGCCGACGCGCGGCCGTCCGTGCGCATGTCCACGCGCGCCTGCGCGGCGCAGTCCGTGAAATGCCCGTGGCCGTCATTCATGAACAGCGTGTCCTCCTCGTTGCCGCTGAAGGACTGGTCCATCAAGCCGGGCATCAGCGCGGGGTCCTCAGCGCGGGGCTTCTTCGCAGGTAACCGCGCGAGCACGTCGCGCCAGTAGGCGGGTCAAAGGTCATCTTCACTTGGCCCTGTGTGGTACCCGTTGGCGACATACAAATCGACAGCCCCGTCGTTGTCGACATCTCCAAATTCACAACCCCAGGCCCAGCCCGCGCGACGGATTCCCGCGGTGGCGCCGACCTCTTCGAACTGAAGCTTGCCCTTGTTGTGGAAGAGGCTGTTGCCGCGGGCGGCCGTCTTGGCGATGTCGAGCCACCTGGGATCTCCGCCGAGATCCATGCTCAACAATCGGTTGCCGGCCTTGGAGAACATCTTGCTGATCGAAAGGTCCGGAAGGCCGTCGCCGTCGTAGTCGGCCACGTCGATGCCCATTCCGTTGCCTGGGTCGACGACGCCAGACGAGGCGGTCACCTCTTCGAAACGCACCTCGCCGGGGCCGCGCGAGGTGTTGTGGTACAGCCGCGGCGAGCCATAGTCGTTGACCATCACCAGCTCGGGCTTGCGGTCGCCGTCGAGGTCCGCGAGCGCCACGGCGAGCGTCCACTCGTGGCCCGCGACGCCCACCTGCTTGCCGATCTCTTTGAACTTCAAATTTCCGAGGTTGTGAAGAAGCAGGCTCGGCTTGCCGTTGTGTGCGTCGAGCGGATGTCGGGGCACGCGCAGGTCCTGGTACTGGCCGACGACGATATCGAGAAGCCCGTCGCCATCGACGTCGGCCGCCGCCACGCTCGAGAAGTAGCCCGACTGGTCGACGCCGGCCTCATGCGAGATGTCGGTGAAGTGACCGTGGCCGTCATTTCGGAACAGACGGTTTCCGCCGCCGACGGCGGGGCCCTTTCCGTGTTGCTCGAACTGCGAGTTGGCAACGAAGAGATCGAGGTCGCCGTCGTTGTCGAGATCCACCCAGAGCGCCGAACGGCCCATGCCCGTGCTCGCGACGCCAGCCTGCTTGGCGACTTCTTTGAAAGTACCGTTGCCTTCATTGTGAAAAAGCAAGTTGTGGCCTTGCGCGGGCACGTAGATGTCGAGCAGGCCGTCGCCGTCGTAGTCACCCACGGCCACGCCGCCGTTCTCGAGCAGGAACGGCGCGAGCGCGACCTCCTGGTCCAGCCGCGCCAGCCCCGGGTCAAGGCCGATATCCGGTCCGATGTCGCGGAACTCCGGGGCGCCGCCCACCGTGCGCTGACGTGGCAGCACCTCGAATCGCGCGAGCTGCAGCGTGTCGCCGGGCCGCGTCAGCTCGACATCGACGTCGCCGCGATCGGTGAAGCGCACGCCGCTCCGATCCGTTCCGGAGAACAGCCACTGGAAGCGGGCGACGAAGCGCCGGTGCGCGGCGTCACTGTTGAATTGGAATGGTTTGAACGAGCAGCGCCGGACGATGGCCGCCTTGGCGCGCTCGGCCTGGAGCTGGGCCACGAAGCCTTCGATGTCGACCTCGTCAGCACCTTCGAGGCCCGCGGCGTGAAAGCCGGGCGCGACACGTGCGCGCAGACCCGCTGCGTCGCCGCTGAGCAGCGCCTTGCAGAGCGGGCGCGCGACCGTGGTCGCGTCCGAGGCCCACTTCTCATTGACGATGGGGTCGTGCTCCTGAGCAGGCCCCGCGATGGGCGCGATGGCGCTGAGGATGAGGGCGAGGAGCATGAGGCGCGGGCGAGCTTCCGAGCGTCGGCCGAGCGTAACACGGTCTGCTCAGGGTGGAGGCGTCTTGGGCCGACCCGGCGGCGAGGGGAAGAACGAGGGCTCGCCAATCCAAAGCTCGTTCATGCGCCGAGCGATCGGACCTGGCGCTTGCATGCCCTGCAAGCGCTTCGTCGCTTCGAGGTAGCCCGGCATGTAGCGCAGCACCGGCGGGAAGCGCGAATACGTGAGGCGCAAGGAGCGCACCGCAGCTTTGAACACGAGCTGGTTGCGCAAGCTGTCGGGCTCGAAGCCAAACTGCCGCGCGATCTTCGGCTCGAGGACCTGCGAGGTGATCGCGCGCCACGTCTGCGTCGGAAGCGTCCAGAGCGGCCCGGGTGAGCTCAAGAGCCGCTGCGCCATCTTGAAGGACACGGGTGTGACGCCAATGATGTCCCGCTCGATCCAATCTCGAATGAGCGCGCGCTGCTCGGAGAACGCGCGCGGGTGCGCCTCGGGTGGCACGCCGAGCAGCACGCCGAAGCGCCGCACCTCGTCGGCATACTGTGCAAGCTCGGAGCTTGTGAGCTTGCCCACGATGAGCTCGTAGGCCATCACCGATGAATCCCAGATGACGATGTGCGCCCAGAGCAGCGCGCCCAAATGCGTAGCGCGATACGTCATTCCTTTGGGATAGGGCCCGTGATTCGCGGGTAGGACGCCCTGGATGGTCTCGTGGCGGCGGAAGAGCTTGCGTGCCGCCCCGAGCGCCGTGGGCACGTCGCCATAGATCATCCGGCTCATGAAGAGCAGGGTGGAGCGGAAGCGCCGCGCCCGCGAATTGGGCGCATACGACTGCTCTTCGAGCGCGTATCCCACGAACGGATGTGCGGTCTGTAGAAGTCCCGTGCGCGCGCCAGTGAGGTAGACCGCGTTTTCGCGGGAGACCTTCCAGATCATCGACTCGGGGCCGAAGAGGCCCCGGCTGCGATCGGGGACGTCCGCCGCGACGCGTGCGAGGTTGGACTCGTACTCCTCGCGGGTAACGAGGCGGTCGTAGATGGGATCCAAAGTACTGCCCCGGTCATCCCCACTCGACATGACACTTGCTCCCGATCAGCCCGCGTTCACCTCGCGGACGAGCGCGGCGATCCCTGCACAGTGCGTCATGATGTTGTATCGATAGTACAAGCCGTGAAAGCAGGTGCTGACGCTCTCGCTGGGCCAGAGGCCGTGCGCGCTCTGCTTGCGAAGAACGAATGCCAGCGCGTCCTGGTAGGCCGGCGCGTCATGCCTGAGCCCGCAGGTCCTCATGATGTCCATGGCGAAGAACGTCTGAAGAACGGTGCTCACGGGAGAGGCGACGAAGTTCCCGAAGCGATCCGAGTCGGGCGACTCGCCGAAGCCGCCGTCGGGGTTCTGGGCCGCGAGCACGGTGGCCAGCGCGTCTCGGCAGAGTGAGTCGATGGCGAATGGATTCTCGGCGAGGCCCGCGAGAACGAAGGCGGTGCCGCTCAGGTAGCCCAGCGTCCAGCGTGCGGGCCAGAGCCCCGTCCGCGGGTCGCGCATGCGAAGGAGAAACGCGTGCGCCCGCGACGCGATGGCATGGAGCGACTCGAGTCGCCGGCTCCCGAGCCGCATGGGCATCGCCGGGTCGGCGCGCGCGGCCTTGCGCACCATTCCCAGGCCCATGAGCACGCGGCCGGTCACGTCCTCGGTGGGCACATCCAGCGCGATCGAGGCGAGCTCGCCCACGGGCCCGCGCCGCTTCTCGAGCGAGCTCTTTCCCCAGGCGCCGAAGCCGCCGTCGTCCGCTTGCCAGGTCTCGAGCAGATCCACCGCCCGCGCGATGGCGGCATCGAGCTCCAAATCGAGCTCGGGGCAGCAGCGGTGCGCGCGAAGCGAGCCGAGGAAGGTGAGCACGAACCCCGTGGAGTCGCAGTCGGTCATGGGCGACTCACGCGAGAACGACCAGCCGCCGTCGCGCGTCTGGTGGGCGAGCACGAAGCGCGCCAGGTGCGCGAGCTGCGCGGGCGGGAGCGCGGGCGCGTTGCCCATGAGCACCGCCATGCCCACGCCCGCGGTGTCCCAGACGTCGGACTCGAGGAAGCGCACGTACGCGCCCGAGGAAGCCTCGACGACGCTGCGGCTCAGGTAGGCGCGCGCGTCGTGCAACGCGCGCTCGGCACGCTCGCGCAGCGGCGTCGACGAGATGTGCGAGAGCTCGCCCGCGACCGCCGCGACGAAGAACTCGGTGTACATCGTGGAGAAGAAGTACGCGCCCGTGGCCTCCTGGCGCGCGAGCACGTGCTCGAGCAGCGCGAGCCGCGCGTCCTCCTCGAGCCACTTCTCCAGCCGCGGCGTGCGGTGAATCAATGCGTCGAAGGTCACGCCCAGCGCGCTCCGACGGCGAATCCCGCCCAGCATCAGCTCCAGCAGCGGACCCAGCTCGGTGATGAAGGGGTAGATCGCGCGCTCGACCGCGCCAGCAAAGGGCGCGGTGAGGCTCCAGGCCACGAGCTTGAGCGGCGGCGCGAGCGTTCCCACGTCGGGAAGGACGCGCGGCGGCGAGCCCGGGCCGTTGGCGTCGATCACCTCGAGCAGCATCCGAAAGCCGCGAAGGCTCACGGCGTCGCGCGGCTTCTCTCCCTCGCGCCCGAGCGCCCGCTCCGCGGCTTCGAGTGCCGACGCGCAGCGCGCACAATCGCGCGCGTGGAGGGGCTGGGCGAGGAGGGTGTTGCTCGCGAGCACGCGTCGGAGGCCGAGCTGCGCGAGCTTGGTGGCCTCTCGGCTCGGCGGTCCGTCGGGGTAGGCGCGAAATTGCCCGCTCGGGAGCTGCTCGCCCAGGAGGTAGCGCGCGAGCTCGAGCTCGAGCTGCTCGGCTTCGCGACCAAAGCGTGCCTCGCTGAAGCGCCGCACCACGATCGTGGCCACGTTCCCGAGGACGCCGACCTCGAGGCTGCCCTGGTAGGTGCCATCGGCCTGGCGATGGAATGCGAGCGCCTCGAGCGCGGATGCGAGCGACGCCTCGGCAGGTGCCTCCCGCGGCGCGAGCCTGGATTCCACGAGGCTCATGCGCTCACGCCCAGGTCGTGCGGTGTACGCGAGAGGCGAATCCAGTCAGGGCTGTACGTGCCCTCGCCCGACCGCCGTCTCACGCGAAACAGGAACACGAGAAGACGATAACAAAACTGACGTCCATGAAGCCAACGACAGTGGATAAATACAAGCGATCGCTGTAGTAGGCGTTCATCCGGGCTGGGCATCTCGATCTGGTAGTTGATAACGGGCACTGTGCTTTCTGCACAGGAAGCTGTGCGCACTTGTGATCACACTCGCTTGCGAAGTGTAGGGCCGCGGCTTACACACTTGCGAGAAGGCCCCTCGGCTGTCCCGGATCGCTCGCCTGGCTGACCCGCCTTCGCTACGCTGCGCGGCGATGGAAGGCCGAACGCCCGACGACATCCCCAAGCTCTGGGAGGCGACCCTCCGGTCGAACCCCAAGGGCCTGGACTCGGGCGCGACGTTCCACCCCGAGCGCCCCAACGAGCTCGTGCCGCCGTCGCTCCCGCCGCACTCGGAAGACGGCACGATTCGCGCCAAGCGCGAGCACGTGGATCCTCCGCCGAGCGTCGCGACGCCGCCGGGCTACGCGATTCAGACGGAGCTGGGCCGCGGCGGCATGGGCGTCGTTTTCCGCGCCAAGCAGGACAGCCTCGATCGCGTGGTCGCGTTGAAGGAGGTGGTCATCGACCACCCGGACGCGGTGTCGCGCTTCGAGTCGGAGGCGCTGATCACCGGGCGGCTCGAGCACCCGAACATCGTGCCCATTTACGATCTCGTGGCGGTGCCGGGCGGCTCGCTCGCCATCTCCATGAAGCTGGTGCGCGGCACGGTGTGGTCCGCGATGCTTCACCCGGCCACCGAGGCCGAGCGTGCCGCTGCTGCGGGACACGACTTCGAAGCGCGGCTGCGCGTGCTGCTCGCGGTGACCAACGCCGTCGCGTTCGCGCACAGCCGCGGCATCGTGCACCTCGATCTCAAGCCCGCCAACGTGATGGTGGGCGAGTTCGGCGAGGTGCTCTTGATGGACTGGGGCCTCGCGGTGCTCTTCGTCGACGCCGGGGGGGAGGAGCCGAGCAAGCGCCGGCTGCCGCACAAGTCGAGCCTGGCGTCGCCGTGCGGAACGCCGAGCTACATGCCGCCGGAGCTCGCGCTCGGCGCGCACGAGGACATCGGACCGCGCACCGACGTGTTTCTGCTCGGCGCGATTCTCCACGAGCTGCTCACCGGCGAGCCGCCACACCGGGGCGCCAACGTGTTGGAGACGGTGGCCAACGCGGCGCGCGGGCAGCAGCCGATCTTCGCTTCCGACGTGCCCACGCCGCTGCAGGACATCTGTCGAAAGGCGATGGCGGCGAAGGTTGCCGACCGCTACGCGTCCGTGACGGACTTCCAGCAAGCGCTGCAGCGCTACCTGCGGAATCGCGAGAGCGTGACGCTGAGCTCGGCGGCCGTGCGCACGCTCGAGTCGGCGGATCGAAAAGCGGCCGAGGCGAACCCCGGCACGGAGACCGCGCTGAGAAACGCCGTGTACGCGCGCTACGCCGACGCGTTCGCCGCGTTCCGGCAGGCGCTGGTGATGTGGCCGGAGAACGTGGACGCACAGCGAGGTGCGCAGAAGTCGGCGCGCGCGCTCGCCGCGTTCGCGCTGCTGCACGGCGACCTGGGCCTCGCCGAGGCGCAGCTCGCGCGGCTCGATGCGTCGCAGCCAGAGACCAAGGCGCTGGCCAGCTCCATTCAGAACGTGCAGGCCCTCCGCGACAGCCAGGCGCGCACGGCGCGACGCACGCGGCTCGGGCTCTTCGGCGCGCTCGGCGCGCTGGTGGTGTTGCTCACGGGCGGCGCGGTGCTCCTGCACTCGCAAGCCGCGCGAACGCAGGCCGCGGCCACGCTCGCCGAGGCGCAGCTGGAGCGCGTGCGGCGGCTCGCTGACTTGAAGCGCCTGCAGGATCTCACCGCCTCGGCCGCCAAGCTCTGGCCGGCGACGCCCGAGCGCGTTCCCGAGATCGAAGCCTGGCTCGCGAGCGCCAACGAGCTCGTGGGCCGCGCGCCGATGCACCGGCACACGCTCGACGATCTGCGCACGCGCGAGGGCCACCGCGATGGCGAGGGCCGTTGGCACTTCGATGACGAGGCCACGCAGTGGGAGCACGACACGCTCTCCACCCTCGATGAAGGCCTGACGCAGTTTCAGGCCGTGCAAGTGGCGGAGGTGTCGCGGCGGCTCGCGTTCGCGCGCACGGTTCGAGCCGTGAGCATCGACCAGCACCGCGAGGCGTGGCAGCACACCATCGAAGCGATCGCCGCGAGCCCGAAGTACGGCGGGCTCCAGATCACGCCGCAGCTCGGGCTCGTGCCGCTCGGCATGGATCGTGAGTCGGGGCTCTTCGAGTTCGCGCACCTCGAGACGGGCATTCCGCCGCAGCGGGCTGCGGATGGAAAGCTCGCGATTGATGAGTCGTCGTCGGTGGTGCTGGTGCTCGTGCCAGGCGGGACGTTCTGGATGGGCGCGTCGCCGAAGGGCCGGAGCGATGGTTCGCCGGGCAATCGCGATCCGGATGCGACCTCGATCGAAGCGCCGGTGCACCAGGTGACGCTCGCTCCCTTCTTCATTTCAAAGTACGAGATGACCCAGGCGCAGTGGGTCCGCGTCACGGGAACGAACCCGTCGGTCTATTCCATCGGTCAGCGCCAGGGAGATCGGCCGATCACCGGGCTGCACCCGGTGGAGCAGGTGTCGTGGAGCGAGTCGTCGCAGGTGATGACCCGGCTCGGGCTGGTGCTGCCCACCGAAGCGCAGTGGGAGTACGCCGCGCGCGGCGGCACGAGCACCATCTTCTGGACCGGCGACGACGAACGCTCGCTCGTCGGCGCCGCGAACCTCGCGGACGAGTACGGCAAGACCCACGGCGGCCCCGCGAGCTGGGTCTTCATCTCCTGGCTCGACGACGGCAACCTCGTGCACGGTCCCATCGGCTCGTATCGCGCCAACGGCTTCGGCCTGCATGACACGGCCGGCAACGTCTGGGAGTGGTGCCAGGATCGCTACGGGCCGTACACGCTGGGCGTCGCGCCGGGGACGGGCGAGCGGCTCGTGACCGACAACCCTGCGCATGTCTTCCGCGGCGGCGGGTTCCGGGCGTCGACGGTGCATGCCAAGAGCGCGGATCGGTACGGCCTCTATGCGCCGGACTTCCGCGGCTTCGACATCGGCTTGCGCCCGGCGCGCGACCTCGAGCCGTGATGTCGACTCAAAAGTATGAGCGACGCTTCGAACGCTGCCGGCGCAGGCCCAGGCCGAGGAACGGAATCACGAACGCGCTCGTGCCAGCGGGGCAGCCCGAGAGCTTGGTGCAGGGCGAGGCGTGGAAGGTGCCGCTCATCTCGTTTCCGTCGGGGAAGGTGAGATCGAAGTCGCCGGCGGCCACGCCGTTAACCAAATCGTTATCGACCTTGATCATGTGCGCCTTGCCGGAGCTGGCCTGGAAGACCACGCAGCCGCCCGCGTCGGCGTCCTGCACGCAGCCGCCGTCGGGCAGGCGCGGCGCCGCCAGCGCGGTGTCGAGGTCGTCGCCCACGGTGCGGACATCGTTGTTCCAGAAGTGCTCGTCGTTCTTCGCGATGAGGATGAGCGCGCCCTCGGTGGCGCCGCCGTCGTTCTCGACGATGCCGCCGCCCGTGATGCGATCGCAGGCCGCAGGGTCGTCACTCATGAGTACGACGACCGGACCGCCATCGATGATGTTGTAGAGCGCGTTGGGCGCTGAAAACGAGACGGTCTCAGCGGTGCCATTCACCACGGTGGCCGAGGGCGGCGTTCCGTTGCTGCAAGCGGCGAGCGTCAGCGTGGCCAGCAGGATCGTGCGCTTCACGGCCGCTTCCTTCGTAGCGCCAGCGCGCCGGCCAGCGCGAGCAAGGGGAACAACGTGCTGCCCTCGGCGGCGGTGCAGCCCGCGAGGTCAAGCTGCGTGCACGGCGAGGCGACGAACGAGCCTTGCAGCTCGCCGCCGTCGGGGAACGTGACGTCGAAGGTGCCGCTCGCGTGCGCGCCCTTCGTGTCGAGGTTGTCGACGTGGATCAGGTTCGCGCTGCCGCTCATCGCCTGGACCATGTTGCGGCACGAGGTGCGGACGGTGAACGGCCCGGCGTCCTCGATGTCCACGGGCGCGGGCTCCTGACAGCTGCCGTCGTTGCCCATCGCGCCGAGCGGACCGCCCGGATCCAGGAGTGCATCCATGTCATCGCCCACGGAGCGGAGATCATTGCCCATGAACTTGCCGGTGCTCAGCTGGAGGCGAATGGACGGAATCGAGCTGCTGCCGGCGCCAGGGACGTCGATGGGCGCCGGGCCCTCGATGAACTGGAGGTTGGAGCAGAGGCTCGGTTCGTCGGCGATCATCACGTTCCAGGTGCCGGTCTTGTCGTAGAAGGCCGTGGGGTGGCTGAACGTGGGCACGCCCGAGCCCTTGCTCGTGACGGACGTCGACGTTGGCTCGGACGAGCAGCCGAGCAACGAGGCGCTGAGAGCGAGAGCGAGCGAGGTGCGCATCGGCACCATCCTCCGCGGGGGTGGCCCGCGGCTCAAGCAATGCGCGTACCCGCTCGCAAGTCCGCGCGGGCCAAGGACCCTCGGCTGCCTGGTCGCCCAGATTCTGACGCGTCTGTCGCAGGGTTGGTGGTTGCGAGGGCCCGGGCTTTCCCTTAAACCGGTGCGGCACCGGAGGCGTCGCATGAGTGAGCTAAAGCCGTATCTGGTCGAGCTGATCCGCCACACGTCGAGCGGGCTGGGCAAGGACGTCATCGCCGCGCTGCATCGCGCCAAGGCCGGCGAGGACAAGGGCAGCCGGGCGTTTGCCACCTTCGACCTGATGCTGAAGAACGTCGACGCCGCGAGGGCCGCGAGCGCGCCCATCTGCCAGGACACCGGCACCTTGATTTGGTACGTCGACTACGGCCCCGACCACGCGCCGTGGGAGCTCGAGGAGCAGATCCGCGACGCCGTCCGCGAGGCCACCAAGAAGAGCTACCTGCGGCCGAACACGGTCGACCCGCTCACCGGCGCCAACATCGCCGACAACATCGCCGAGGGCTCGCCGTACATCCACCTGCACCCGCGCAAAGAGAAGGGCCTGCGCATCCGCTACATGATGAAGGGCGGCGGCTGCGAGAACGTGGGCGCGCAGTACTCGCTGCCCGACGAGAGCATCGGCGCGGGCCGCGACCTCGACGGCGTGCGTCGCTGCATCATCGACGCGGTCCAGAAGGCACAGGGCTTCGGCTGCGCGCCGGGCACGGTTGGCGTCGGCGTGGGCGGCGACCGCGTGACGAGCTACATCGAGAGCAAGGAGCAGCTCTTCCGCGACCTCGAGGACTCGAACAGGAACGCGACGCTCGACGCGCTCGAGAAGGAGCTCACCCAGTCGCTGCAGGGCCTGAAGATTGGCCCGATGGGCTTCGGCGGAAAGACCACCGTGCTCGGCGTGAAGATCGGCACCCGCGCGCGCGTGCCCGCGAGCTTCTTCGTGGCCATCAGCTACATGTGCTGGGCCTACCGCAAGGGCACGCTCGTGGAGCAGGACGGCAAGATCAGCATCGACGGCGAGCCAGTGAAGCTCACCGCGGCGGCCTAGGAGCGAACCATGAAGAAGCTCGAACTACCCATTTCCGAGAAGGCTATCCGCGAGCTCAAGGTCGGCGACGAGGTCGAGCTGACCGGGCCGATGGTCACCGGCCGCGACGCGGCTCACAAGTACCTGGTCAAGACCGACTTCGACGCCGAGTTCGCGAAGATGGCCAAGGACACCGTGCTCTACCACTGCGGCCCGGTCGCTCGGCAGGAGCCCGACGGCTCGTGGAAGTTCATCGCCGCCGGCCCGACCACCTCCATCCGCGAGGAGCCCTACGAGGCCCAGGTGCTGGAGACGTACGGAATCCGCGGCGTCATCGGCAAGGGCGGCATGGGCCCGCGCACGCTCGCCGCGCTGCAGAAGTGCGGCGCGGTGTACCTGCACGCGATTGGCGGACTCGCCGTCGTCCTCGCCCAGTGCGTCACCCAGGTCCGCGGCGTGTACATGCTCGACAAGCTCGGGGTGCCCGAGGCCATGTGGCACATCGAGGTGAAGGACTTCCCCTGCGTGGTCACCATGGACAGCCACGGCGGCTCGCTGCACGAGAACATGCAGCGCGAGAGCGCCGAGCTCGCCAAGCAGCTCATGGCCCAGGGCGTTCCCGGCGCGCCGAGCAAGAGCCTCAAGGTCGCAAAGGGCTAGAGCAGGCAGCGGAGCAGGGGACGCGCCGCCTCGCAGCGCCGCAGCAGAGCACTCAGGGTTCTGGAAGCGCGCTTCTAGGTGACCCGTGACGGGCGCGTTACCGTGCGGCCCTCATGAGCCCACGCCCCACGCAGCGGCAGCTCGTCGACGCCGTTGCCAACCTGGTCGCCGAGTCCGACTGGGTAACGTTCGTGCAGATCGCCCAATTCCTCGAGCGTCGCGGCGTGCGAACCAAGGGCCGCATGAACCTCGCGCTCGCGTCGGACTCCAATGTGCTGCTCTGGAGCGGCATGAGCCGACCGATGTGCGACCTGCTCCTCGCCCTGATGGACGAGAAGCGCATCTTCGCGCACCGCGCGAGCGTGACCGCGTACCACGTGCACGGCGGCGTGCTCACCCTGCCGCTCGCCGACGCGCCGCGCACGCGCGGGCTCAAGCAGCCACACTGGTTGCCGGTCGCGTTTCGCGTCATGCCGCCGTCGTGGGCGTTGCACTGAGCGACGCCTGACCCTCGGCGCCGCGCTATAACCAGGGTGCGCGCGAGGATGGCGGAACTGGTAGACGCGCAGGTCTTAGAAGCCTGTGGAGCAATCCGTCCGGGTTCGAGTCCCGGTCCTCGCATTCGCTCAAGGGGAATCGATGCGGACCCGTCTGCTCATCGCTGTACTGGGTATCGCCGCGACGTTCGGGGCGCTGGCGCTCCACGGCTGCGGTGGCTGCGTGCACGAGAACCGCGTCAACTCGGTCGACGTCGAGCCGGCGCAGTCGTGCCTCTCGCTCTCGGTGGATCACGACTCCGGCGGCGTGGTGTCGTGCGGCGGCTTCTCGGTGGGCGGCGTCAACAACTGCAGCCAGACGCTCACGCTTCAACTGCACGGGCAAGCCGACGCGGGACCCAGCGGAGCCGACGGCGGAGCGGTCGATGGCGGCGCGAGCGCCTCGGGGACGTCGTTCCCGTCGGACAGCTCGGTGAGCTTCCAGCTCTTGGGCGTGCCCTCGACCACGGCCGCCGACGGTACTCAGACGTGGACGATCCCGGGCACGCTCGGGCCGCAGTCGATCGCGGTGACCGTCGTCATTGGCCCGGCGAAGTAGCGGTTGTGAAGTACCTCGAGCACTGAAGCGCTCATCACCAAATGTTCGGAAGCGCTGGCCATTCGTCCTTGGCCGAGAGCGCTTGCATCACAACCAGCGTCTGAATGCCGAACTGAGGGTCGTAGTCCGACTGCTCGAGCACGATCGCGGCGCCGGTTCCTGGCCATGCCGCGAACGCGAGCTTGGGTTCGTCCGGACAGACTCCAGCCTTCGCCGGCGGACCCAACTCCAATTCGACGGCCTCGCGATACGCGTGAAAGCGAGCGTCGTAGTCCGCGCGACTTCCGTCGTGGCCGCCTTCTTCCCAGAAATCGACCGGTGCCATTGCGGCCTGAACCTTGATGTCGAGCGTGAAGCGCGGAATGCCCGCGACGGAGAAGTCGTACCAGTGGCCCTCAAATTCGTCACTTTGAAGCCAGCCCAGCGCAAGAAATTGGCTCTTCAGGCTATTGAGCGAGAAGGGCGTGGCAACCACCTTGGAAAGCCGCTGTGCGAGGTGGGCGACGTCGTGTGTGAGGACGGCCATCGGAATTCTCTATCCCCGCGTCAGCTCGCGATACGTCCTCAGCGCCCGCAGCGCCGCCACGCGTTCACCGCGCCGCTCATGAATGCGCGCCAGGTTGTAGAACGCGTCCTCGCAGCGCGGGTCCGCGTCGATCGCCGCGTGATACGACGCCACGGCGTCATCGACGCGCCCCAGATCCTCGAGCGCCACGCCCAGGTTGAAGCTCGCCACGGGATTCGGCGCGCTCAGCGCTGCGCGGTAGTGCTCCACGGCTTCTTCGATGCGCCCCGAGTCGTGCAGCAGCCGGCCCAGGTTGATGCGCGCGTCCACGTGCGCGGGCGCGAGCCGAATGAGCACCCGGTACGCGGCCTCGGCGTCGGCTGGCGAGGAGTCTTCGAGCCTGCACGCCTGGTCGTAGAGCCGCTCGACGTCCACGCTCGGCGCGGTTGAAAGCGGGGTAGGGGGGGCCGGCGTGGAGTCGAAGTTCAGGTGCATCTGTCCCGAGAGGGGGTTCCAAATGCGCGCGCCCTCTTGCGCCACGATCGCGCGCCCGTCGGCCAGCACCTGCACGCCCGACAGTGGCCGGTCGGCCGGCAGCTGCTCGCGAAGCCGGCTCAGCGCGCGGCGCACGCGGTGTGGCCGCACGCGTCCCGAGACGAGGCGCGCGGCGTTGCGCAGCAGCACCAGGTCCTGAAACGAGAAGCGCGTGTCGCCGCTCGCGTCCGGTTGCGCGGTCAGAAAGCCGGCCTTGGCGCACCGACGCACCTCGGCCAACGAGAGCCCGAGCAGCTCGGCCACCTCGCGCGCGGAGTAGTCGTGCGGCATGGCCACAAGGTCGCCGATTCCGCGCAGCAATTCCAGTGACCCTTGTCTGGCCTTCATGTCGATCGTGGCGCCAACCGCCACGAGGCTTCAACGAGCCCTGGTATCAACGACTTCGTCAGCGACGCAAATTGCTGCAAGCTCGGTGGTTCGACGGCCGAAGCCGAATCCTCTCCCGGCCGAGGCCAGGCGGAGATTCTTCGCGAGAAATCTCGATCCCGCCCGCATCCGCACACGATTTTGCGCGCGAAATCCGCTTCCCGCAGAGCCTGGGAGGAGATTCTTCGCGAGAAATCTCGATCTCACCCACATCCGCACACAATTTT